>JAOZLU010000450.1:0-3418 GCA_029934695.1 Desulfobacterales bacterium
AAAGATGAAAACAAGATGCAAATGGGCGGGCCCAGACCCGCTTTATGTCAGATATCACGACAGAGAATGGGGCGTTCCGCTGCACGATGACCGGAAATTGTTCGAGTTTCTGATTCTGGAAGGCGCCCAGGCAGGGTTAAGCTGGATAACCATCCTGAAGAAGCGCCGGAACTACAGGAAAGCCTTTGACAATTTCAACCCCCGAAAAATAGCAGAATACACGCCTGAGAAAATTGAGGCACTTCTTTCAGATGAAGGCATTATCCGGAACAAACTGAAGATCCATGCCGCTGTTCAGAACGCCGGGGCATTTCTCCGCGTTAAGAAAGAATTCGGCAGTTTTGATGCCTATATCTGGCAGTTTACGGGCAGGCCAGTAAAGAATGCTTGGAACGCTCATGAAGATATCCCGTCAAATACTGAAGAATCAACTGCCATGAGCAGGGATCTGAAGAAAAGAGGATTTGCATTCATAGGGCCGACGATCTGCTACGCGTTTATGCAGGCTGTGGGAATGGTGAATGACCATACGACAGACTGTTTCCGATACAATCAGATGGACATGGTTGGTGGAAAGTGAAAAGTGAAAAGTTCAAAAGGGCCTAAAACCTGAAACTTTAAATATTTTTTTGAGGTGAAATGGAATCTTTTCAGAACAAACTTAAATCCGGTCTGACAGATGGAATGAACAAGGGGTGGAGCGGATTCGTCTGGATGATCAAAATTCTTGTTCCCATATCCTTTCTTTCCATGCTGCTTGATTATAGCGGCTGGATAAACAAAATTGATTTTCTTCTGGAGCCTGCCATGAGTCTGATGAGTCTCCCGCCCGTAGCGGCCCTGCCGCTTATTGTCGGGATGCTGACCGGAATTTACGGCGGGGTTGCATCCATGCTCATGCTTCCCCTCTCCACGGAACATAAGACCCTGATTGCTATTTTCCTGCTGATTTCACACAATCTGATCCAGGAAGGGATGATTCAGGGAAAATCCGGAATACATCCTCTTAAAGCCACGCTGTTCCGTGTGACCGCGTCTGTTGTCACTGTGGTTATCGTGGCACAGTTCCTTGCGCCTGAGTCAGCGGCCTTTGTGACAAAAAGCGCATCTGCTTCAGCAACTGTGCCATTTATGATGCTGCTGAAAAGCTGGTGCATCGAAACTGTATGGCTCAGTGTGAAGATATTCGTGATCATCTTATGCCTGATGATGCTCCTCGGAATAATGAAAAGCTTTGATGCCGTTCGGCATATTGCCAAATTGCTGACACCGGTTCTGAAACTGATGGGGCTTGATCCGCAGGTGGGGATATTGTGGCTTACAGCAGGTATTTTCGGGATTTCTTACGGAGCAGCCGTGATTGTTGAAGAGGTAAAAGAGGGAAATCTTACTGATGAGGAACTGACAAGGCTTCATTTTTCCATTGGCATCAACCATGCTATGATAGAGGATCCCGTGCTTTTCCTGCCGCTTGGAATTCATCCCTTCTGGCTTTGGATTCCCAGAATTGCTGCCGCTGTCATTGCAGTCCGTCTGCTCAGACTCTGGCAACAGGTAAAGAAACATGGTGAATCCCATGAATTGGATCAGGAATCTGTCAAATAACGATTTTCCTCTTTTGCAAATTCACAGTGGAAAGGGTATGGCCAATGGATTATATGCAAAATAAAATTTATGCCAGCATTATGCTTTTTTGCCTTTAAAAAAGTTTGAGCATCAAGTATAAGATATAAATTCAGCAGGCCGAAAACTTTTTCCATATTCCGTCGGATTTGGTCGTGATCAAACAATATACCCGTTTCGGATTGACAAATCCGAACCTGCAAATCCGGAATATCCCTTAATCCTGCAAATAGGGGTTCGACAGCAAACTGTCAAAATGGCCGAAAGGAAGATCAAACCTTCAAAGTAATATTGAAAATGAAAACTTTAGAAAAAATACCTGAAATTATCCAAGGCGGAATGGGGATCGGAGTTTCCAATTGGCGTCTTGCAAAGGCTGTTTCAAAGCAGGGGCAGATGGGAGTTGTGTCAGGCGTTGCCATTGATTCTGTCTTTGCCAGACGGCTTCAATTGGGAGATACGGACGGAAGTCTGCGGCGGGCATTGTCAAATTTTCCATGTCCGGACATGGTTCAACGTATTTTGGATGCATATTTTATACCAGAAGGCAAATCAGCTGAAAAACCTTTCAAGCTGATCCCCATGCCCAATTTACAAATGAGGCGATCTTGCATTGAACTGATGATCGTCGCCAATTTTGCTGAGGTCTTTCTCGCCAAAGAAGGACACAACGGGCTGGTGGGAATTAATTATCTGGAAAAGATACAGCTTCCGACCCTGCCGTCATTGCTTGGCTCAATGCTGGCAAATGTGGATTGCATATTGATGGGAGCAGGCATCCCCCTGGCAATTCCAGGTGCTTTGGACAAGCTCTCATGCTGGGATACCGTCGAGCTGAATATTCACGTTGAAGATAATACTGGGCATCAGAAATTTCTGAATCGTTTTGATCCGAAAGAATTTTCCCCGGGGACATTGCCCAAGCTGACCAGGCCGAAGTTTTTCGCAATTATTTCTTCTGACATTGCAGCCAAATCACTGACACGAAAAGCCACCGGGACCGTTGACGGATTCATTGTTGAAGATCATACGGCCGGCGGACACAATGCCCCCCCGCGGAAAACCCGAAAATTGCAGTCACCTTTGCAATATGGTCAGAAAGACATCCCGAATATTGGAAAAATCAGAGACTTGGGGCGACCGTTCTGGCTTGCCGGAGGCTGTGCCTCTCCAAAGAAACTGAAAGAAGCGACTGATTCAGGAGCTGATGGAATACAAGTCGGGACTGCATTTGCATTTTGCAAAGAATCAGGCATCCTGCCCGATATAAAACAGGAAGTGCTTCGTCAGTGCATAAATGGCAAGCTGAAGGTCTTTACTGATTTTCAGGCATCGCCCACAGGCTATCCCTTTAAACTGGTCAGTCTGAAAAATACCATAACGAGTATGGACAAGTGCAGGGAAAGGAAGCGCATCTGTGATCTTGGTTACTTGCGACAACTTTACTGCAGGAGCGAATCTGAAGTCGGTTACCGCTGTCCTGCCGAACCGGTGGAAAAGTATCTCAGAAAAGGAGGAGAGCGTGACGAGACCGTTGGAAAACAATGCCTGTGCAACGGACTGATGGCAACCATCGGATTAGGTCAGACTCGTCAGGATGGTTCTGAACTGCCTGTTGTGACCACGGGTGAGGATTTTTCCTTTATCCCCCATATTATCAAAGATTCAGTCACAGATTACAGTGCAAAAGATGTTATTGATTACATAAAAAGCTGAATTTCCACCGGACAATTTGCGATTGCCGGACGGGGTTTCAGGTTGCCGGGGATTGACAAAACATTGCCGGACGGGGTTT
>JAOZLU010000450.1:3518-5871 GCA_029934695.1 Desulfobacterales bacterium
CAACCCACATTGCCGGACGGGGTTTGCAACCCCGTCCGGCAACGGAATCTGAAAGGTGAAATTTATGTTTGATAAATAAATGAAAAACAGGTAATGACAATGCCAACCAAGAAAAAAATGACCAAATAACGCTCGGTTCGGATTGACAAATCCGAACCGCCTGCCGGATTTGTCAATCGTTCGACGGCTCGCCGAAGTCTGAGCTCGCCGAAGCCGGCAGGAGCAGGGAATGGGGAAGTTATTTCTAATTAACTGAAAATACATTATTTAAGGAGACCATTATGGTAGAAGCGTTACTTTTTATGCTGGGAATCGGAGCCGCATGCGGCTCGGTCCTGAGTGTTGCCTCAAAAGTCTTTTATGTTTATGAAGACCCCCGGATTGCAGAGGTGGAGAGTTGTCTCTCCGGGGCAAACTGCGGGGGATGCGGGTACACCGGATGCTCTGCCGCGGCTGTGGCTGTTGTTGAAGGGAATGCGCCTCCCAGTGTATGTGTTATTGCCGGTGCTGAGGCAACGGCAAATGTTGCTGCGCTCATGGGACTGGACCCCGGAACTGCGGAGCCTGTGAAATCTTACAACGACTGCAAAGGCGGTTTCAGAGCCGCAGACAAGTATTATTATACAGGAATAAACACCTGTCAGGCAATTTCCGCCTTCTATGGCGGCAAACGGGATTGTCATATCGGATGCCTCGGACTTGGTGATTGTGTAAAATCCTGCACATTTGATGCTATTCACCTGGGCCCGGAAGGCTATCCTGTTGTGGATGAATCCAAATGCGTCGGCTGTGGCGCGTGTGAGCGGGCCTGTCCCAAGAGCATCCTGACAGTCAGGAGCATGTCCGAAAGACTGCTTCATTTTAACGAGGAAGAAGATGCACTTGCACCGTGCAGGCAGACCTGTCCGGCTGAAATTGACATTCCCCAGTATATTGCCCAGATTCAGGCTGGTGATTATGAAGGGGCGGTAAATACCATCCGTGAGCGGAATCCCCTGCTGCTGTCCTGTGGAAGAGTCTGCCCCCATCCCTGTGAAGATTACTGCCGCAGAGGCATTGAAGACGAAGCGGTTTCCATCAATCAGTTGAAACGCTTTGTCGCTGATTTTGAAATGAACTCCGGAAAACGGCTTCCCATCCCCTGCGCGCCGGATACCGGCAAACGCGTTGCCGTCATCGGAGCAGGTCCGGCAGGACTGAGCTGTGCATATTTCCTGCGCCGTCTCGGGCACGGTGTGACGATCTTTGAGGCCATGCCGCATCTCGGAGGAATGATCCGATACGGAATCCCCGAATACCGGCTTCCCAAAAAGGTTCTGGATTGGGAGATAGAAGGCATCCTGAACCTGGGAATTGAAGCCCGCACCAATGCCAGACTGGGTGAGGATTTTGACATGGGTTCCCTTGCTTTTGAGGGATATGATGCTGTTTTCATGGGCATCGGGGCCTGGGTGGATTACAATCTCGGAGTGGATGGTGAAAATCTTGAGGGATGCTATACAGGAATTGATTTTCTCTCAAGGCTCGCAGAGGGTGAAAAAATGGAGGTCGGACGCAAGGCTGTCGTGATCGGAGGCGGAAACTCCGCAATTGACTGTGTACGGAACCTGATTCGTATGGGAGTTGAGGACGTATGGATTGTCTATCGCCGAACCCGTGCGGAAATGCCTGCCAACGAGGTTGAGATTGATGCAGCGGAGCATGAGGGCGTGAAATTTCAGTTTCTGGCTGCACCCGTCCGGGTGGTTGCAAATGAGGACGGCAAGGCCACGCATCTGGAATATCTGAAGATGGAACTGGGCGAACCGGATGCCAGCGGAAGACGCCGTCCTGTACCGATTGAAGGCTCTGAAGCACTTTTTGAAACAGATACGGTGATCACTGCCATCGGCCAGAGGCCGGATGTGACTTTCAAGGAAGGCGCAAAGCGTCTTGAAAAGCTTGAACTTACCCGTTGGAATACAATTGACAACGATCCTGAGACACTTCAGTCAAGTATTCCTTATATTTTTACCGGCGGTGATTCTGCCACCGGCCCATCTCTCGTTGTTGAGGCTATCGGGGGCGGAAGAAGAGCCGCAAGATCTATTCACCAGTATCTTGCCGGCGAGGAGGTGACATCCACGCCGGGATCTCTGCGTAAAAAGCATATTCAGGAATCGCTTTTTGAATCTGTTGATGGAATTGTCAAAACACCACGAGCAGAGATGCCGGAATTGTCTGTGGAAGAACGGATCAAATCTTTTGTGGAAGCGGATCTTGTTCTGAGTGAGGAAGATGCCATAGCAGAGTCGGACCGGTGTCTGTCCTGTTGCAGGCTGTGTTACAACAAAGATGTTTGATGTTCGATGTT
>JAOZLU010001022.1 GCA_029934695.1 Desulfobacterales bacterium
CTTTCAGACCGTAGGGTGGGTGAAGGATTTCGATTTTTTACGCAGTAAAAAACGAAACCGCAACCCACCTTGACAAACGCATTGCCGGACGGGGTTTGCAACCCCGTCCGTGACGTTTTTTCCTGCATTGCCGGACTGCATTGCCGGACTGCATTGCCGGACGGGGTTCAAAACATTTCGGACGGGGTTACAAACCCCGGCCACGATGTCAGAGGAAATATTATAATGAAAAAAATGTCCGGAATTTTCAAAGTGTCTCCGGGTGAAGAAAATGAGACAGCCGAGTTGCTGACGGAGCTGAATTATCAGCTTTCGCTCACCACGGCGCAACGATTTGAAATGATGTTCCGAAAATCACGGGAAATAGCGGAGATACTTTTGAAAAATGGATACAGAAAACCTTTTGAAATCATTAAACGAACATGACGTAAACTATGTGATTATCGGAGCAACCGCCTTCCCTGTTCACGGATACGCCCGAGCTACGCTTGACATTGATATTTTTATTGAGCCGACCCGGGAAAATGCCCGGAAGGTCTGGTCTGCCCTGTCTGAATTCGGATATGACATGACAGATGTGACAACAGAAGAACTTCTTACAAAAAAAATACTTATACGCCAGTACATTCTTGAAACCGATATTCATCCGTTTGTAGCAGGTGTCACTTTTGAGCAGGTATGGAAAAATCGGATACAAAACAAAATCGGGAAGACGACCGCCTGTTTTGCCAGTCTGGATGATTTGATCAGAATGAAGCAGGCAGCAGGGAGACCCAAAGATATCGAAGACCTTCGGATGCTTATCGAATTAAACGGAGAGAGGGCCGCAAACCCCGTCCGGTCACAGGATAACAAGGCTTAAATGAATTCAAAAATGGATAAATCACATCCCCAAAAAATAAAAAATTATATTTATGTGGCAATAGGCTCTGCTTTCGGACTTGGCCTATCCCCTTTTTTCCCAGGTACTTGCGGAGCATTGGCAGGAGTGCTGTCTCATGTCATGATTGTTCTGTTTCTTCCGGATAAAATGCAATGGCCGGCCCTTGTTGCCGTGTTTGTGCTTGTCTGCATCGCAAACAATGTGCTGACACCCTGGGCACAGGAATACTGGCAGTGCAGGGATCCGAAAAATTTTGTTCTGGATGAGGTTGCCGGTTATCTGCTGGTGCCGATACTTTTCCGATACGGACAACTGTGGAAAGTTGTGCTGTGGGGCTTTGTTCTGTTCAGAATTTTTGATATTTTCAAGCTGATACCCCCTGCCAGGCAGATTGATGAGAATATGCACGGTGCATGGGGAATCCTTCTCGATGATCTTGTGAGCGCGGGATATGCCGCGCTTGTGATGTATCTTATATATCTGATAATTCCGGAATGGCTGGCTTCCAGAAATTGAGGTGAGACATGCAGAATAACTTGGAAGAGCTGGTTAAAGAACGTACAGCCGAACTGGAGAAAGAGATTCTGGAATGCAGGCAGTCTGAGGAAGAACTGAAAAAACATACTGCGGAACTGGAGAAAGAGCTTCTGAAGCGCACGCGGTCTGAAGAAGAACTCAAAAAAAGCAAAGCCCGCTATCATGCCATTATTGAAGACCAGACAGAA
>JAOZLU010000451.1 GCA_029934695.1 Desulfobacterales bacterium
GTCTATATCAGCAAAAAAATGAAATTCTACACTATCTGAGAGATAGAGCAGCAGAGTCTTACGGAGAAATCATTAAGGTACACGGTGAGCGTGATTATAAGAAACGAGCAGGAGCTATCAATAAAGCGATCAAAAAAACCACGCAGAACCTAAGAACAATCATTATTCAACGATCATTAGCTCAATCGTGGTCAAAGGAAGAAATTCTTAATAACATTCTTATGGTTACATATTGTTCCTATATAGCAATGATTGAATGTAGGAATAAAGCATGGTCTTATGAATATATGGCGTTCTCCCGAAGGATAGGAGAGTTATGGGAGCCGTTTTGTAAAATTTGTTTTGACTTTCCGGTTAGAAATGATATTGAGTTGTTTGAGCCGCCTCTTTTCTCAGATGTGAAAGAAAAGTTGCAACAAGAAATTCATGATTATATTAGGAGTCTGAATTTAACAGATGCAGAAAAAAATCAATTGCTTAATTATTACGATAAAGTATGGAGTCTCGTTACTTCTGGGGAAATAAAATTAGAATCAGATCTTCATTTCAAAATTGATGAGCATAATTATAATGTTGATTTCAAAAGCGGATTCCAGTCAAACGAGAAGGGAAACACAAACAGACTGCTATTAGTAGCATCAATCTATAAGAATATTATAGGTTCAGACAATGAGTGTTTACTATTCGTCAGGGCACAAGAAGATGACAATAATCACTATTTGCAAACACTGAAAAAATCAGGAATATGGGATGTTTATTGTGGTGAAGACACATATGAGCAAATTAAAAAGTATTCCGGATTTGATCTGGCATTGTGGATTGCTGAAAACATTCGATGGCAAAATGATTTGGAGCAGGATACGTTGGCATATTTCAATGAAAATGACTTGATCAAGTATTTATCATGGTAGCTCCGGCAACACGCAAAAAAGATCAGTACCAAGCCTTCCATACCAACTGTAATTATATTACGTCATATATGGCAGGCCTTCTGCAATGCAATGATTACACAACAGTTCTAGAGCCTTGTGCAGGTGAGGGGGCGTTTATTGATGAAATACTGAATAAAGATTTGTCTCCGTCAATAAAAGCATATGAACTGAATGATGTCAGTTTGGAAAAACTATATGAGAAATATAATAATATCTCAAACGTGATAATAGAAAAAGAAGATTTTCTGCTCTTACTCCCAATGTTTGAAAAGAAATTTGACAGAATTATTGCCAATCCTCCATATGGTGCATATCAGTCACCTGAAAGGAGAAAACAGTTAAAAAGGGATTTTCCTGAAATATATGCAAAGGAAACTTACGGGCTTTTTTTGGCCCGATCAATGGAGATGCTGAATGATCGTGGAAAACTTGTTTTTATCATTCCCGACACATACTTGACACTTCATATGCACGAAGGACTGCGTAAGCTGATTTTGGCTAATTATAAAATTGAATCAGTTACGCTTTTCTCTTCCAACTTTTTTCCTGATGTCAACTTTGGTTATGCGGGGCTGTCTGTTATTTCAATTATGAATGAGAAGCCCGATAAGAACCACAAATTCCCTGTTTACAATGGATTGAAGAGAGTCTCTGACTTACCTGAACTACTTACCAATGCGAAAAAGAAATATGAAGTTTGCAAGCTTTCATATCAGCGACTAAAAAAGAATCCGTCTGCTGCTTTTTTTCTTCCACCGAATAACAGGGTTATAACCGCAATAAACTCAGAAGCCCCGAGAGTGAGTGACATATGCTCTGTAGTTACCGGTTTTTATTCCGGGAATGATGCCAAGTACCTGAGACGTTCCGCATCAGTTAAAAGAGGAGCAAAAAAATATGCGATTGTAGATATTGATGAAATATGCACCGATGATCTGTCGATAAATCCCCCTCTGAACGGAATAACTGAACCTTCACACTGGGTGCCAATTGTCAAGGGAGGGAATAGGCGATTTCACAAGCCTTCAGAGTGGTATATGGATTGGAGCAAAAACGCAATTCATGATTACAGGGTTGCAAACAAAAAAAGAGCAAGATTCCAGAACTCGCAATTTTATTTTCGTCAAGGAATTGCTGTGCCTATGGTTTCTTCGTCATCAATTACAGGATCATTAATTGACGGACGGTTATTTGATCAGTCAATCGTTGGTATATTTCCGCATGATAAATACAAAAATTTCACCTATTTTCTGCTCGGATTTTTTAACACTAAAGTTTGTAATGGGCTTATTAGAACTATAAATGCCAGTGCAAATAATTCAGCAAATTATATTAAAAAAATACCCATTATTATCCCATCAAAATCTAAGCTATGTGAAAGTGTTCATCATGAAGTAGAGAGGCTTGTATCATTGGCAAAAAGCGGTGATGTAAATGAAGAAGAATTACAAAAGTTGAATCGGTACTTTGATGAAATATATGGTACAAAAAACGCATAACCATGCGCTGCACCGGACGCAAAAAAGCCTGCGCCGGTGAGCTTTGGCGTTATGCTAAAAAACAGAATAAGGAAATGTAATGAAATATGAAGATTTAGAATTAAAAAAACCAATCCAATCGGATGATTATAAAGAATGCTCAGATTTCGTTGTACAAACAATAGAATCAATCATGAAAGACGCAATGGATAGTGGTAGAAATAAAATAGTCATAAATACCAATTTAAAACTGGGTATTCCAATGGAGAATGTCAATAAAATTGCAGGTCCTTTTGTTGAAGCGTGGGCATTTGAAATTTTTACAGAATCATTTGAAGATGAAGCTAATAAATATGAATTGATAAATGTTGAAGCAGGAGAACGCTTAAACATGGCAGATGTTATATTGCAGTTTAAAAAAATTAGAAAAAGAAGTTCATCTGTTACTGGACATGTTGATGTAAAGGCAACTTCAAATGATATAGCGAATAGCGGGAAATCTCCAAATATAACTTCATTTGCGAGAATACGTTCAGCATATGTAAAAGACCCTGATTATATTTTTGTAATTTTATCTATTAAACATAGTGTTTCTAGCACAAGAGATAGTAAAACAAAAATGATGATGGGAATTATGGAAGTGATAGATTTTAACGCTTATGATCTGAAATACCTTTCTGATTCAGATATTAGTTATAACCCTGCATTGGGAACGGGGCAAATACAAATTAGAGATATTCATTATGTAACTTCTCAATTAAGAACTACATGGGAATTTTGTCAGTTACTAGATAAAAAATTTATAGCTTCTAAAAAAGGTTTTTCTCAATGGCTTGAATATGCAAAACAAAATGATTGGATAAAACAATGAGCAAAATTGATATAGTCTGTGGAGATGCAATTAAAGAATTGAGCAAATTATCTGCAAATTCTGTTAATTTGATTATTGCAGACCCTCCGTATAATTTAGGTAAAGACTATGGAAATAATCATGATTTAAAAGGTTTTCAGGAGTATCTTGATTTTACTAATACTTGGCTAACTGAAGCAAAGAGAGTGCTGAAAGATGATGGAACAATATATGTTTTTATGGGTGTAAGATTTATTTCATTCTTATATAACATACTAGAAAGAGAACAAAAATTATATTTTAATAGTTGGATATGTTGGCATTACACACAAGGACTAGGAAAAACAAAAGGGTTTTCTCCTAGACACGATGACATATTAATGTTTACAAAGACAAAAAAATTTAATTTTTACTTAGACAATATAAGAATACCTCAAAAATTTTATCGTTCTCGAAACAATATGAGAGGAGCTAATCCTGGAGATGTATGGCTTTTTTCTCATGTGCATTACTGTAATGAAAATAGACAAAAACATCCTACACAAAAACCAGAAGGACTTATTGAAAGAATGGTATTAGCTTCAACAATAGAAAATGATTTTATTGTTGACCCTTTTTCAGGTAGTGGAACAACATTAAGAGTTTGCCAACAATTAAATCGTAAATGTTTAGGAATTGAATTAAATCCAGAATATGTTAAAAATACAAAACAAAGATTAGAACAAAAATTTACAGGATTTGATAGTGTTGACGAAAGAATGAGTCGTATTCCAAATGATTTAAATGACATAAAAATCAGAGAAGAATATTTAAAAAACCATGAGAAATGGTTCTTGAATAACCACCCTGACGCTCTTGAAAAATTCTATAAAAAAGCAAAAGAGAAATATGATTATAGCCCTACAATAGATGCTAAAATAAAAAATACTAATACAATAGAGTTGTCATTATTTGATTTTATGAATGAAAAAGTTAAAGAAGCATAACAAATCGTTGCACCTGACATTTTTCCGCTACGCTCCAAAATGCAGGTGAACTCAAGCGTTATATGGCTAACTGTAAACGAATTATGTTAATATTATTCAATAATTTAGAGTTGAAAATCAAATTCAGACTTGTTATTTTTTTTCTGATATTATCATCTTTAATATCTGTCTTGGGTATGCTTGAAATTTCTAAAGCAGGACGATTACAAAGACTTGAAAGAGATCATATAGAACTGACAACTCTGCTGAATTTCAGAGCAAGAGATTATATTGATAAACTGAAAAACGGTTCATCAGATTCTGTTGCGAAAAAATTACTCAATGCCGAATCAGACAGAAACTCTGAAATGGGAATATGTCAACTGTTGCAGGAAATTATGAAACTTCCTGTTGCTGTTTTTGAAACCGTAAATATTATGGAACAAAAAATATTCAGAATAGCCGGATTCGGGGTAGCCTTTGATTTAGCTTCAGGTGACATCGAAGATTGCAGGAAAGCCCTGAGTACCATTGATGATTTAAAAAACAAATCAATAACAGTCGATAAATTTTCCAATGATTTTCTTACGGCTGTCAATGCAATGATGGAAAAATCGGGAGTATTTTCTCAGATAGTCATGGATGTTGCGTCATTTACTGAAAAAATCATGATAATTTTATCCATAATTTTTCTGGCAGTATCATCATCTATATTAATATTTTTTGCTCATTCAATCAATGAATCAGTCAGCAGGGTGGCAAAGATACTTGATGACAGTTCACACCAGCTCACAGCCGCATCTTCACAGCTGTCAGCAGCCGCTCAATCTCTGAGTGAGGGAGCATCTGAACAGTCAGCATCAAGTGAAATGTCATCATCCTCACTTGAGAAAATATTATCCATGACAAAACAGAATTCAGAAAATGCGGGCAATGCTGACAAGTATATGATAAATATGGACAAGTCTGTAAGTTCGGCAGAAAAATCAATGAAAAAACTCAGACTTTCAACGGAAGAGATAACAGATGCTATTAAAGAAACATCAATAATAATCAAAACTATTGATGAAATAGCATTTCAGACAAACCTGCTTGCACTTAATGCTTCTGTGGAAGCAGCAAGAGCCGGTGAATCCGGTTCCGGTTTTGCCGTAGTTGCAGACGAGGTGAGAAATCTGGCAATGAGAGCCACTGATGCAGCTAAAAATACGGCATCTCTTATCGGGGAAATAATTGATAAAATAAGTGATGGGACTGAAATTCTTGAAAATACATCAGATTCATTTTTGGAAGTCAAAGAAAATACGATAAGATTAGGAGAGCTTATCGAAGAAATTGCGACCTTTTCCAGTGAACAGATGCAAGGGATCGGAGAAGTTAATATCAATGTTTCCCAAATGACTGAAATTACACAACAGACAGCCGCAAATGCTGAGGAGACAGCAGCCACATCAGTCGAAATGGATAACCAGATTGAACAAATGAAAAATATTATACATAAATTAAATATTATTGTTTATGGAAACAGGCAGTCAGCAATTGATAAAAATGCCATATAACCCGTCATTGAAGCGGGTGTGACATGAAACCTTTGATTTGATTGTTAATTTTGTTCCTTATTGTAAGGG
>JAOZLU010001023.1 GCA_029934695.1 Desulfobacterales bacterium
TGAATCCTTAATACTTGCGGCAGAAGACTACTCGCCTGAAGAATTTTCAAATCGCCATTGCTTTTCAAAGTATGACAGACGGCTTATCTCAAAATTAGCTGCTCATGGTCCCGTACTTCTGAGGGGCGGTCGCGGGAGTGGTAAAAGTGCGCTGATGATTGAGGCTTCACAACAGCTTGCACCTTATAAAAAAAATGCGTCGGCTTTTGGCGTGTATATCAGTTTACGTCATTTAGGGCTTCTCCGAAGTGAAGGAAAAGCGTATGAAAGTCTGTTCTTTGAATTGCTTATCTCCCGTGTTCAGGAAAGTTTGAAAAACATGGAAAACATGCCCGTTTTATTTGATCCAGAGTCAGATATTTCATCCGTTCAAACCAAGCTTTCAAAATTAAGCATCAAACTTAAATTAAGAGTGGTTCTGCTTTTTGATGATGCTGCGCATATCGGTCGGGAAACGTCATTGGAACCTTTTTTTGACATATTCAGGACGCTTTCGAGTAGTACGGTTTCATGTAAAGCGGCTATTTATCCGGGGGTTACACAATTTGGTAAAAGATTTGATGTCTACAATGATGCCACTGTCTTAGATATTTCCAGGAACGAAGAACTGCCGGGTTTTGATGAATTGTTCGCAGATATCAGCAAACTTCATTTTGCGACACCCTTCCCAAAGGAATTTGCGGGCTTTTTAGGTCAGGCAGTTTTGGGGAATATGCGAGCTTTTATATTTGCGTGTAATGAGCTTTTTAAAGGTGATGATAAGATCAATCTGAAAAAATTGGGCGGTACATTACTTTCTCTTTGCAATAATTATTATTGGCCCTTACTTGAGGAACTGACACCTAAGATGGGAAAATATGAGCCAATGATAGATCCTGCGATAAAAATAGCTGATATCATGTTCAGAAAATGCGGTGATCAGGGAAGAAGATCGGCACTGATCCATCGGGATATCATCAGTAAATTGGCTAAACCCTTTGAAGTGCTTGAATATGCCGGTTTTATCTCAAGGCGAGATGCCTCAAGAGCGATGAAATCCGGAGGACGGGGTTCCCGATTTGTTTTAAGTCTATGTGTCCTTTTGGAAAACACCTCCGGAACCCGGTTGACTAAAGAACTGTTTCAAAATTGGACAGATAAACGTGATGAGCCTGCTGAATTTCACAGAGGAAACGAAATCAATGCCATTAAACCTCCTGAACTGTCTGATTCTGTTAATTTATCTATCATTAAGCAACCGATTGGAAATTTGAAAAAATCTGATGCTTATCCTTATGGTCTTACAGATCACAAGATCAATTTACTTCTCAAAGCGGATTTAAAAACAATCGGCGATTTAGTCTCAGCAACCGACAATCAATTATTGTCTTTACATAATCTTGGTTCCGGGTGGTTGCGGCGAGTTCGGAATGTAGCTGCTCAGGCTATATGGATGTAGCCTATCTTTAACTTGAATGAGCATAAGACTACCTTAAAATACTATTTTCACCCTATTGATTTTTTCTGTTAATAGAAGCAATGAACAGAAGATATGTTTTTTAGACCTAAGTATAACCCTTAACCATAAATAAAAGGAGAAGGTAAGAAAATGGCCACAAACTTGTT
>JAOZLU010000047.1:0-11453 GCA_029934695.1 Desulfobacterales bacterium
TGTTTGATGTTTGATGTTTGATGTTTGATGTTTGATGTTTGATGTTTGATATTGGATGTTTGCTTGATTCAGTCGGCTGGATTGTCAAATATCCGGAAACGGGACACATAATGTTTTCAAAAAAGACAGTGATGATTGCCGGCATGATCGTTTTGGTGGCCATCTGTATTATTGGGCTCTCTGTTTCCGACAAGCTCGGTTATCCCTCTTTCAGACCCGGATTTGCTATTTTCTTTGTCGCTCCCTTTCAGGAGCATACAACGCGTTCCATTCGTTTTGTCAGGGATATATGGAATCACTATTTTTTTCTTGTATCAGTGGCCAAAGACAATACGCGGCTTAAAAAGTCGCTGAATCATGTTGCTGAAAAAAATAACCGGTGCAATGAAACTGAACTCTTCAACTCCCGGCTCCGAAGCCTGCTGAATTTCCGGAGAACCATGGATGAACGGGTTCTTGCCGCTGAGGTCATCAGCAAGGACCCTTCTCCCTGGTTCAAAAGCGTAATCATAGACAAAGGTAAATCTGACGGTGTCGAAAGAGGTATGCCTGTTGTCGTTTCCGAAGGTATTGCGGGCCTGGTAACAGATGTTTCATACCTTTATTCCAAGGTGCTGCTCATCATTGATCAGAACTGCGCGGTGGACTCTCTGATTCAAAGAACAAGAGTCCGGGGGATTATCAAAGGCAAATCAGACCAGTGTTTTTTTGAATATGTTCTCCGGAAGCATGGCATTATGGAAGGTGACACCGTTATTTCATCGGGATTGGACGGCATTTTTCCCAAAGGCATGCGTGTGGGGATTGTTTCAGACGTTGCCCGTATGAGTCCGGGAATATTTCAGCAGATTACCGTAACACCTTATGTTGATTTTCAGAAACTTGAAGAGGTTTTGGTCATATTGAATCTGCCAGAGCATGAAATTGTGAGACCGTAATGACGTATTGCTTTTATATCTTCATCTGTCTTGGACTGATAACACTTCAGACAACAATACTGCCCTGTTTTCAGGCATTTGGCGGATGCTATGATCTGCTGATCCCCTTTATCCTGTACCTCGGTATTTATCGTCCCGCTTATGAAGGCATATTTGCCATATTTTTGCTGGGATTTATAATGGATAATCTTTCGGCCGGGCCTTTCGGTCTTTATGGGACAGCATATCTGTGGGTATTCATCAGCGCTAAATGGATGGTAAAATTTTTGCATGTTGCCAACCGTGTGCTTTTGCCTCTTATTGCCATTTTGGGTGTGCTCATAGAAAATATCATATTTTTTGGAACATTTATGCTTTTGGGAACAGATTTCCACCTTTCACCGGAAGCCGCAAGAACCGTTGCATTCCAGATGCTGTGGGCCTTATGTACGGGCGCATTTCTGCTTGTATTTTTTGACTCCGTTCATAAAAAATGGGAGCAATGGATTGAAGAACAGTTTTCAAAAGAAAGTGGTGATTAGTTACAACTATCTGATATGATGGATGAATATTTTAAAAAAGCTGACAAAGAGTGGTACAGAAACCGTCTGACCGGGAGCATGTTCTGTGTCATCGGAGCCTTTGTTGTCCTTGTCATACGATTATTTTATCTTCAGGTACTTGAAGGAAAAGAGTACAGGCGGCTTTCTGAAAACCAGTGTATCCGTCTGCAGACCATAGACTCTTCCAGAGGGCTGATTTTTGATCGTAACGGAAAGCTGTTAGTTGACAATCGGCCTTCCTTTGATGTGGCCATTGTGCTGAAAGATGCCAAGCCCGTTGAAGATACCATTGCAAAGCTGTCACGATACATAAATGTTCCTGAAGAGGAACTCATGTCAAAAATTGAAGGGAAGCGTGTTTCATCCTATAAGCCGATTCTGTTGAAACGGGATATCGGGAGAGATGTGCTGGGGATAATCGAAGTCCATAAATTTGATCTCCCGGGCATTGTTCTTAACATAAGACAGAAAAGACAATATATTTATAAACAGAGCGGTGCTCATCTTATAGGATACATCGGGGAGATAAATGCTTCTGAACTTAAAAAAAAGAAACATCTGAAATATCGGGCCGGGGATTTTATAGGAAAATTCGGAGCTGAAAAAGCATTTGAATCGTTTCTGAGGGGGAAACGGGGGGGGCGGCAGATGGAAGTGGATGCCAGAGGCCGGGTGGTCAAAATTTTAAAAACAGTTGATGCCGAACCAGGGGCAAATATTTATCTGACCATTGATCAGACCTTACAGAAAAAGGCTGAATCACTTATAGAGGGTGTGGCAGGCGCTGTGGTGGCGATGGAACCGACCACCGGGCGTATTCTTGTCATGGCAAGCAGTCCTTCTTTTGATCCGAATGCATTTGCTAACGGGATGTCCCACAAAGAATGGCATTCACTTATTTCCAATCCGTTCAGGCCAATGGAAAACAAGGCGACCCAGGGGGAGTATCCCCCCGGTTCAACTTACAAAGTCATAACTGCCATTGCCGGGCTGGAAGAGGGAGTTATAAACAGACATACAACCGTTTACTGCCCGGGATATTATGAATACGGAGATCGTATTTTCCGATGCTGGAAAAAGACCGGGCACGGTTACTGCAATGTTGTCAAAGCCTTAGCTGAATCATGTGATGTTTATTTTTACCAGATCGGACAAAAACTGGGGGTGGATCAGCTCGCAGGATATGCAAAAGCATGTGGTCTCGGAAAGCCTGCGGGAATTGAGTTTGAGCATGAATCAAAAGGATTGGTGCCGACTTCAGCATGGAAAAAACAGCGGACGGGTATTTCATGGCGCAGAGGCGAAACCCTTTCTGTGGCCATAGGGCAGGGAGCGAATCTGGCAACATGCCTGCAAATAGCGGTTCTGTTTTCTGCGGTGGCCAACGGGGGAACGCTTTATAAACCTTTGATTCTGAAAACAGCCGAAACAGAGGGAACCGCTCCGTCTGAATCCGGTACAGTCATAGGCACACTGCCCGCCAGCAAAAAGACATTGGATATCGTCAGAAAGGGCCTGCAGGAAGTGGTGACAGGTACAGGGGGAACGGCCCGAATTGCTCGTATTGAAGGAATCCAAATCAGCGGTAAGACAGGGACATCCCAAGTGATCAGCCGAAAGAAAAATGACACCGGACGCAAAAGAGACAGGTCGCCCCACTTGAAAGCACATGCCTGGTTTGCCTCTTATGCCGAGGCCGATGATTCCCGAATCGCTGTGGCTGTCATCGTGGAACACGGAGAGCATGGATCGGGCACAGCAGCCCCCATCGCAAGGGAGATTACCAAAACTTTCTTCTCTCTGGCTGGTAACTGAAAGCCGGGAGGGACTTTTTACTTTCAACTTTCAACTTTTCACTATGTTTAAGGCATAACGGATGTTCGACAGGCGGTTTGTACAACGATTTGACTGGGGACTGTTTGGAGTGACCCTTGCGCTGGGAACTTTGGGACTTATGACCTTATACAGTGCTGTCACAGCAGACACCCAGTCACCGGAAAAAATACTTGTTATCAAACAGATGATCTGGTATTGCGTCGGAATGACGCTGATGACCGTCTCTTTTCTGTTTGATTACAAATCACTGGATCGGTGGGCAAACCCAATTTACGGATTCTGCATCTTTTTGCTGATTTGTGTTCTGCTTTTCGGGAAATACGTTGGCGGATCAAAGCGATGGCTGGCACTGGGCCCTGTTTCAATCCAGCCTTCGGAGCTGGTCAAAATTGCTGTGATCATCATACTGGCCCGCTATTATGCAAAACTTGCAAATCATGAGGGATTTACTTTGCGTACACTTTTAAATCCGCTGATACTGGTTGGCATCCCTTTTGTTTTGGTTATAAAGCAGCCGGACTTGGGAACTGGCGTAGTGATTTTGCTGATCGCTGCCTCAATGACAGCTTTTGTAAAGATTGAAAGACGCTCGCTTATTTTTATGCTCACAGTGTGTATCACCGCTGTCCCCCTAACATGGCATTTCGGTCTGAAAAGCTACCAGAAACAGCGGATATTGACATTTTTGAATCCGGACATGGATCCCCTTGGATCAGGTTACCATATTATACAGTCCAAGATCGCCATAGGTTCCGGCATCATTTTCGGCAGAGGGTTTAAGAAAGGTGTTCAAAACACACTTTCTTTCTTACCTGAACAGCACACGGATTTCATATTTTCAGTTCTGGCCGAAGAGTCAGGATTTGTCGGTTCTCTGGCATTGATCCTTATTTTTATGATACTTATTATCTGGGGATTGAATATTGCTTACGGATGCAGAGATCCCTTTGGCACGATTCTCTCGGTCGGGGTGACAGCAATGATATTCTGGCAGGTTTTTATCAACATTTCAATGGTAATGGGACTGATGCCGGTGGTGGGAGTCCCTTTGCCGTTCATGAGCTACGGAGGATCATCAGTTCTTACCATTATGACATGTATTGGCATCCTTATGAATATAAGTATGAGACGGTTTATAGTCGATGTTTGATGTTTGATGTTTGATGTTTGACGCTGGAGGAGTCATGGGAAAAAAAAAGAAGACGGGTTCCATTTCCACTTTTTTGGGATACGGTTCCAGTATAGAGGGAACTCTTGATTTTCAGGGGACGATAAGACTGGATGGGAATGTCAAAGGTAAAATTACCAGTAACGGGGGTACGGTGATTGTGGGGGAGAAGGCTGTCATTGATGCTGACATAATTGTTGACGGTGCGATTATCATGGGGGCGGTCAATGGCACCATAGATGCAAAAGAGAGAATTGAGGTTTATCCCCCGGGCCGTGTTGTGGGGGACATACAGTCACCGGTGATTTCAATTGATATAGGAGCTGCCTTCAATGGCAGCTGTGGCATGAAAGCCCAGACAATTTCCGCAAAAAAGGGGACGGCTTCCCCTCAGAAACCTTCTGAGGCTGATGAATCAAAAAGAAGATAATATTTTCAGAAAACCTTTGACAAATTGCCAAAACTGATGCTACATACACAGAAATATCAAGTTTGGCTTCAAAGGCCATACCTTAATAATGTAACAAAAGTTTTAAATTCGGCATCCTTCAAAGCAGTTCACACTTTTTCCGACTTGCAAACGGCTTTGCGGGTCGTTCAGAACAGTTTGCAAAATTGTAAGCTGACAAATGAAGGATGCCCTAAATTCGTTTGACGGAGGATGGATTATGGTAAATGTAGATGGATCGGTTTTTATACAGATCGTAAACTTTCTTTTTCTTATATGGATTTTGAATGTTATTTTGTATAAGCCTATCCGAAATGTGCTGCTTCAGAGAAAAGAAAAAGTGACGGGGCTTGAGGAGGATATCTCCGAATTTGCCAAGAATGCCAAAGAGAAAATTGATGCTTTTTCTTCCGGTATCAAAGAAGCCAGGGTAAGAGGTGTGAAGGAAAAGGATACGATTATGGAGGGTGCGGCCGCTCAGGAAAAAGAGATGATCGGAAAAATTAATGAAAAGGCTGCGTCTGAACTTGCAAAAGTGCGGGAACAAATCGCAAAAGATGCGGAAGGGGTAAGAATTTCTCTGATGAAGGACGTTGATGTGTTTGCAAGCGACATTGGCAAAAAAATTTTGGGGAGGGCTGTCTGATGAAAGTTCCCTGTATTTGTCGGAATCAGGAAACCGGATTCCGGAAAAGGTGGTTTCTGGCGGTGTTCATGGCAGTGTCTGTGGTTTTTTCTGCCGGAATTGCCATGGGGTCTGGCGCAGAAGTAAAAGGATGGGTACCGACAGACACCTACCGGGTCATGAATTTTGCGGTCTTGGCAATTGTGCTTTTTTTCCTGCTGCGCAAACCCGCATCCCAGGCCCTTGATGCACGCATCAAGGGAATAAAGGACCATCTGAGTGAGTTGGCAGGCAGGAAAAAGGATGCTGAAAAAGAACTGGCTGAATATAATGCAAAACTTCTGCTTTTAGATCAGGAAACCGAAAAGATTGTTGCGGAGTATGTGAAACAGGGCAATGAAGCCAAAACGAGAATACTCAGAGAGGCGGAATCTGCGGCCGGAAAACTTGAAGAGCAGGCTCAGCGGAATATTGAGCAGGAATTCAAACGGGCCAAGATATGGTTGCAGGAAGATATTATCGAAAAAGCCCTTATAAAGGCTCAGGAAATTGTAAAGCAAAAGATTACGGATGAAGATCAGAACAGACTGGTTGATGAATATCTAAAAAAAGTGGTGGCATAGAGAAAAACCCCGGTTTTGTTCTCAGAGACTTAGGATTGGGATAACAGACCGGGGTTTTTTAGACAGAAAGGTAGTCACATAGTGAAAAACTTAGCTATAGCAAGGCGTTACGCCAAAGCTCTTTTGCTTATCGGCAAAGAGGATGGCCAAGCTGAAACGTACAGAGAGGAGCTCGACGGATTTTCGGATTTGATTGCGAGTGAAAAAAAGCTCGGGCAGGCAATTTGTAACCCCCTTTACGATGCTGCCGGTCGGAAGAAAGTTTTGGAGCAGGTCGTGGAGAGACTTGAACTGTCAGGTATGATGACATCGTTTCTCCTTTTGCTGTTTGACAAGGGGCGGATCGGGTTTCTGACCAGTATCAATGATTTTTATCAGAAACTGGCTGATGAACTCAAAGGCATGGCGCGGGCCAGCCTGGTTTCGGCCACTGAACTTTCAGAAGAAACCATTGAAAAAATTTGTGCAGCCCTGTCAAAAATGACCGGTAAGGACATTATCCTTGAGTTTGAACAGGATCCCGCACTGATAGGGGGAATTGTCACACGGATAGGGGATCTTGTTTTGGATGGGAGTATCAGAACGCAACTAGTCAATATGAGAGAATCTTTGAAAAAGGGTCAGAGTGTATAATGGAATTAAGAGCTGAAGAAATAAGTCAGATCATTAAAGAACAGATTACGGATTACGACAAAAAGGTTGAGTTGAGTGAAACCGGCGTTGTGCTGTCGGTTGGTGACGGTATCGCCAGGATTTACGGTCTTGAAAAGGCCATGGCCCTGGAACTGGTGGAGTTTCCGGGCGGTATTCTGGGACTTGTGCTGAACCTTGAAGAAGACAATGTGGGTGTGGCCATCATGGGCGAGGATATCCATATTAAAGAGGGGGATATCGTCAAGCGCACAGGCCGTATCGCAGAAGTTCCTGTAGGGGAAGCCGTACTCGGACGAGTGGTGACGGCAGTGGGTGAGCCTATAGACGGCAAAGGCCCCATTGACGCAAAAGAGTTCAGCCGGGTTGAGATGGTTGCCCCGGGTGTCATTGCCAGAAAGAGTGTGCATGAGCCATGCTACACAGGTCTGAAAGCGGTTGACGCCATGACACCGGTGGGACGCGGCCAGCGTGAGCTGATCATCGGCGACCGTCAGATCGGTAAGACCGCCTGCGCCATTGATGCCATTCTTGCTCAGAAAAATACGGATGTTTATTGTATCTATGTGGCATGCGGCCAGAAAAAATCAACCGTTGCCCAAGTGGTTGCAGTGCTTGAGAAACATGGGGCCATGGAATACACCACAGTGGTGTCCGCATGCGCCAGTGACCCGGCAACATTGCAGTTCATAGCACCTTATGCCGGATGTTCCATGGGCGAATATTTCCGGGATAAGGGGCAGCATTCCCTGATTATCTATGATGACCTTTCAAAGCAGGCCGCGTCATATCGCCAAGTCTCTCTGCTCCTGCGTCGTCCTCCGGGCCGCGAGGCATTCCCGGGTGACATTTTCTACAATCACTCCCGACTTCTTGAACGTTCTGCAAAGCTGAACGATGATTTGGGCGCAGGCTCACTGACAGCGCTTCCGATTATTGAAACCCAGGCAGGCGACGTTTCCGCATATATTCCGACCAATGTTATTTCCATTACCGACGGACAGATATATCTCGAACCTTCGCTCTTCTTTGCAGGGGTGAGACCTGCGATCAATGTGGGGCTGTCTGTGTCCCGTGTTGGCGGTGCTGCTCAGGAAAAGGCCATGAAACAGGTGGCCGGCACGTTGCGGCTCGACTTGGCCCAGTATCGTGAACTTGAGGCATTTGCCGCATTCGGGAGTGATTTGGATGCTTCAACCCAGAAACAGCTGACACGGGGAGCAAGAATGGTTGAGATTCTGAAACAGCCTCAGTATCAGCCGCTGCCGTTGGAAAAGCAGGTGTCAATCCTTTATGCGGGGACAAGAGGCTTTCTTGACAAATATCCTGTTGACGCTCTGGCAAAATATGAAGCTGGTCTTTACTCATTTATCGAAGACAGACATCCTCAGATTTTTAAGGACCTTGCAGAGAAAAAAGAGATCACGGACGATCTTGACAAGATGATGACAAAGGCTTTGAATGAATATGATGAGGAATTCAAGGACACAAATCAGTAATCAGTGAAGCAGCGGGCAGTGAGTGACCAACTGATAACTGACAGAACTGATAAAAGAGGTTGTATGGCAACATTAAAAGATGTCCAAACAAAGATCACTGCGGTAAAGAAAACCAAGCAGATCACAAAGGCCATGAACATGGTGGCTGCTTCGAGATTACGCGGGGCGCAGACAAGGATGGAAGGTTTTCGTCCTTATGCAGAGAAGTTTGGAGAGGTCCTCGGAAGTCTTTCGGAAAAAGCCGGGGAAGAAGCCAGCTCTCTGCTGGCACCGCATGATGAAGTAAAGAAAGTGAATGTTATTGTGTGTACCTCTGACAGGGGGTTATGTGGTGGGTTTAACACGAACCTTATTGCAAAGGCCAGATCGCTTCTGAAGGATAAGGCGGAACAGAATATTGACGTTTCCTTTACGAATTTCGGGAAAAAGGGGCGTGACTGGGCCCGTAAGAGCGGCGCGGCAATCGCTGATGAACATCTGGGGGTTGTCGGAGGCAATTTTGAGTTCAGCATTGCATCCAACGCGGGGCGGAAGCTGATTGACGGATTTCTGGACGGGACTTACGATGAGGTATGGGTTGTCTATTCGGAGTTTGCAAGCATGGCAAGGCAGATACCTGTGATAAAGAAGCTTCTTCCCATACCGCCCATAGAATCACCCGAGGAAGAGGAGACGGAAGAGGAAAATGTGCCTTATCTGGCAGAGCATATCTGTGAACCGTCACCTCATGAGTTGTTGAATGAGATGCTTCCGAGAAATGTTTATGTCCAACTACACAGTGCGTTGCTGGAAACATCAACCAGCGAACATGCTGCGCGCATGGCTGCCATGAACAACGCAACCAAAGCCTGCGATGACATGGTTGCGAATCTCACACTGGTATATAATAAGGCTCGGCAGGCAGCTATTACGGCGGAACTGATGGATATTGTCGGAGGTGCCGAGGCCCTGAAAGGGTAAATTCAGTGAACAGTGACCAGAGACCAGCCAGCAATCAACTAAGCTGGTAACTGGTAACTGATTTCATAGGAGGTCTATTTTAGATGGGAGAGAACATAGGTAAGATCACACAGGTTATGGGACCTGTTGTTGACGTGGAATTTGAACAGGGCAAGCTGCCTACAATTTATACGGCACTTCTGATCACCAATCCTGCAATCAACGATGAAGCGGATAATCTTGTTGTTGAAGTGGCACAGCACTTGGGGGACAATGTGGTCCGCACCATTGCGATGGATGTCACCGACGGTCTGGTAAGAGGAATGCCTGTAACGGATACGGGCAGCGATATTATGATGCCCGTGGGAGAAGCCGGACTTGGCCGCGTCCTCAATGTTGTCGGGCGGCCGGTGGATGGTCTGGGCCCGATAAGTCAGGAAAAAATGCGCCCGATCCATCGCGCAGCTCCGAAATTTACAGAGCAGGACACCACCGTGCGGGTTCTGGAAACCGGCGTAAAGGTGATTGATCTGCTCGTTCCGTTCCCTCGTGGCGGCAAGATGGGCATGTTCGGGGGAGCCGGTGTCGGCAAAACCGTTATCATGATGGAAATGGTGCATAATATCGCCATGCAGCACGGTGGTATTTCCGTGTTTGCCGGTGTCGGGGAACGCACCCGTGAGGGAAACGACCTTTACCATGAAATGAAGGACTCCGGCGTTCTTCCCAAAGCTGCCCTGATTTACGGGCAGATGACAGAACCGCCCGGGGCGCGGGCAAGGGTTGCACTTTCAGCACTGACAGCTGCCGAGTATTTCAGAGATGAGGAAGGTCAGGATGTTCTGATTTTTATTGATAATATTTTCCGGTTCACACAGGCCGGTTCAGAGGTTTCAGCCCTTCTCGGACGGATGCCTTCCGCGGTTGGATACCAGCCCACGCTGGCTGTCGATCTGGGGGAACTTCAGGAGCGGATCACCTCCACGGACAAGGGTTCCATCACTGCTGTCCAGTGTGTGTATGTGCCTGCGGATGACCTGACAGACCCGGCCCCTGCAACCACATTTGCCCATTTGGACGGTACTGTTGTTTTGTCACGGCAGATTGCTGAGTTGGGAATCTATCCGGCTGTGGATCCGCTGGATTCGTCGTCCAGAATCCTTGATGCCTCTTATATCGGAGAGGAACATTATCTGGTTGCCCGTGAGGTTCAGCAGACCCTTCAGAAATATAAGGAACTTCAGGATATCATAGCGATTCTGGGAATGGAAGAACTGTCCGACGAGGATAAAGTTACCGTGGCGCGGGCAAGAAAAATCCAGCGATTTCTGTCACAGCCCTTCCATGTTGCTGAAACATTTACCGGAACAGCAGGCAAATATGTGAAAATTGAGGATACTGTGAGAGCATTCAAAGAAATCTGTGAGGGCAAGCATGATGATATTCCTGAGCAGGCATTCTACATGGTAGGCGGAATCGAAGAGGCAGTTGAGAAAGCCAAAGAGATAGCCGCGGCATAAAAGAGGGCAAACATCATGGCTGAAAATATTCGATTGGAGATTGTCACGCCTGAAAAATCTGTTGTCAGCGAAGATGCTCAGATTGTAATGGCACCGGGCATACTGGGTGAATTCGGTGTGCTGACAGGTCACACCCCTTTTCTGACCACTCTCAAAGTGGGCACTGTCCGCTATACGGATGAAAAAGGGGAGGAAAGAGCTATTTTTATCAATGGCGGATTTGCAGAGGCGCTTCCTGACAGGGTGACTGTGCTGGCGGAGTCGGCTGAAAGAAGACGCGATATAGATTTGGAGCGTGCGAAGTCTGCTCTGGAACGCGCACAAAAACGCCTGGAGATGGAAAAAAAAGAAGAAATAGACTATCTGAGGGCAAGAGTTGCGTTGGAAAGAGCTGTACACAGATTGAAAGTGGCTGGAACGCGGCAGTAAACACTTACCCGAAAACAGGGGATATCATAAGGGCATACCTGAGCGATAAGCGGGGTTTGCCCTTTTTCATTATACAGCTCCCGCTCACCTGGGATTGGCAAATCCCAGGCATTTCCGGCGGATTTCTCGCTGCCGGACACCACTGCCGGACAGTCACTGCCGGACAGTCACTGCCGGACAGGCACTGCCGGACAGGCACCGCCGGACAGTCACTGCCGGACAGTCACTGCCGGAC
>JAOZLU010000047.1:11553-19696 GCA_029934695.1 Desulfobacterales bacterium
GGCACTGCCGGACAGGCACCGCCGGACAGTCACTGCCGGACAGTCACTGCCGGACGGGCACTGCCGGACAGTCACTGCCGGACGGTCACTGCCGGACGGGGTTTGCAACCCCGTCCGCAATGTTTATGTTCTGCCAGACATCACTGCCGCCGGACGGGCACTGCCGGACGGGGTTTGCAACCCCGTCCGCAATGTTTATGTTCTGCCGGACACCACTGCCGCCGGACGGGCACTGGATAACCCGAAATTAGGAGATCAAAATGCAAAAAGGGATTTTTGAGAATGTTGCGGTTATAATACTTGCCGCAGGTCTGGGGACACGCATGAAATCCGGCAAAGCCAAGGTGCTTCATGAGATTCTTGGCAGGCCCATGATATTGTATGTTGTTGAAACAGCAAAAAAAATTGTCGGTAAAAATGTCATCCTTGTCATCGGCAATCAGGCTGAAAAAGTACGGGAAATTGTATCTGAAAATTTCCCTTTGTCCGCCGAATCCGATGAAGCAGATGGAAATGACGAAGTCGGTTTTGCCTTGCAGAAAGAACAGCTCGGCACCGGCCATGCTGTTTCGTATGCGTTGCCGAATGTTCCCGGGCATATTGAAGATGTGGTCATTTTATGCGGAGATGTGCCGCTGATTACTGCTGACACACTGATCCGGCTCATAGATGATCATGTGGTGGGAAAACGTGATATATCCCTTTTGGCAGTTCAGGTTGATGACCCAAAAGGTTACGGCAGAATTCTTATGGATGAAAACATGCATATTTCCAAAATTGTTGAGGAGGCAGATGCAACAGAAGCACAGAAAAAAATAAAAACGATTAATGCGGGGATATACTGTGTAAAAAAGACTTTTTTAACAGATGCATTACAAAAAATCAAATCCGATAATGCCCAAGGCGAATTTTATCTGACAGATATTATCGGGATCGGCCATAAAGAAGGCAGGTGTATCGGGGTGATGATCGGAAGCACACCAGATGAGGTGATTGGCATCAACACGCCTCACGACCTGATGGCGGTTGAAACTGTCATGCGGTCAGGTAAAATATCTTGACTTTAGCTTATATGAAAGATATTGAAGAATGAGGTGAGAGATTGGAAAATGAAAAAATACTGTTGCAGCAATTTGAAGAAATTGAAAGAAAAGTTGAAAAATTAATCGGGCGATGTAAGTCGCTTGAAGCACATAACTCACAACTTGTTAATAAAATAAAGCAATTAGAGCGGGAACTTCAAAAAAAGGCTGATATGGAAAATCGTGATGCAGAGGAGAAAACATTTATCCGATCAAAAATTGACGGGCTGCTGGCCAAATTAAAAGATATTTCCGAAACCTGACATGGACAAGCCGGATGGTTTTGATAAAGACAGAATCTTGGTAACTCATTGGAACAACTTGTAACAATAGAACTTTTGGGCCAGTCATACACATTTAAAGCGGAAGCTGATTCCTCAAATGCGAAAGAGGTTGCTGATTTACTGGTAAAAGAAGTGGCCAAAGTCGAAACTGAACTGTCAACAAAATCATCAATAGCGAAGCAAACGATTCTGATTTTAGCTGCACTGAATATTGCGAGTGAAAATTATAAGCTGGAAAAAAAATACTCAGATATGTTGCAGAATATATCTGAACGATCAGCAAACCTGATACGCGAATTAGATATATGATGGAAAAATGTGGTGCCTTAAATTTTAATGTCTGAACATAGAACTGACCCCTGCCGTGTTCGTGATTGGTAAGGAAGCTTCTTTGACCCAACACAACAAAAAAGGGAGTCTTCTCTGGTTTCGGTGTGCAGGTTCTGCTCGAACAGAAAAGCCTGAAGAAACTATAAGACACCCATCATAAACCTTCAGGTTCAAAGACCTGCCAACACGGCATTGTGGCGGGGGTCTTTTTTTGTAACTGAGGCACCATATTTTTTATCATTTGCTCTTCTGAAGGTCTCGTCCCCAAATTCACACCTCATTAAGTGCCAGGCATATTTGTATTTTCCCGTACAGCCCGGGATATATAAGTATTTGGCCATATGTTTTCAGGTATATGACAACTTTTCCATTGTGATCCGCAGATGAACGCAGATGAACGCGGACGGCCTGTCTGCCGCGGACTCATCCGCGTTCATTCGCTGTCTGTGAAAGCTGTTTTGACTGGAAAATTCCATTTTTGTCGCCAGTTTGATTTTTTTTTGAAACTCAGAATATCAGAATGGCTTTTGTTGGGAAATGCTCCAGATTTTTCCAACTGATGGAATGGATTTTTCAGAAAATCAGAGGGATTGAAGATGCCATTCAACAGGCGTTCACTTCCATTACAAGAATGGTTGATCTGGCAAAAGTAGGAGATTCCTACCTTTGAATACTATTTTCACCCCATTGACTTTTCCCTCTGTTGTATGGAATGAATTATTGATGCGAATTAAGGGTTCAACTGATTAAAATCAGCGGGTTTCAAAATCCTGCCGAACAGAGTTGTTGTGAAATAAGAGCCGTTTTTTGAAGCTTCAGATTTATATGGCACTGGTTCAGTTGAATGGGAATCGTATTAAGATCAAGTGGTTGTCAAAATACGCAAAAAGACTGATAACTGTCTGTTTTCAAACGGTATATGGGCTGACTTTCTTAAAGAATCCCATTGAACTGAACAGTGCCATTTATATATCAATAAGTTAAATCTCAAAATGGTTGTATAATCTCAACAATTCTGATATTTACAACTTTCTGCTTTTCATCAGGATAAAAGTTTTTAGCACTTAATTGGCATTATTGATGCGAAAAACAGTTAACTCTTTCAGTATTTCCCGTCTAATAGCACAACTGTTGGGCGACATATGAAAACAGAACGACCTGATACATTGGAACAGACGATTATCAATGCTTTATTAATCGGGGATGATCCCACCCTTTTTATATTGCGTCAACAATATAAAGGTGCTTCCGTCAAAGGGCGGAAATTCACTGGCTGTGGATTTTTCACGCATTTTGATGTTCCTGTCGTGCCTCACACAGAAGCAATGAATTTTGTAATCAACGATGTTGCCTTAGATGTCGAAGATATCGAAAATGGTGCCTCAGCCATGTTGTTTGTGCGGAATGGTGTTATTGATTTTCTTGAGATTGCGACTCATACCGAAGATTGGCCGAAGGATGCGAAATTAGTCAATATATGCTATTTCAAACGCAAGCTCCATGACAGTTTCGATGAACTTGTTGCATCTGATAAGAGGTATCTGGAAGTTACACGAAGGGCTTGGATTAAATAAATATCAAATTGTTATGTCGGGGAATCTGAAATTATCTGTTTTTTTCAATTGTTTAAACCGTAGCATAAAGTGACAATATGAATCAATTGAAATTAATTCTAAATATTCCGAGGAGAAAGGTAATGAATGAATATATCATATTAATCGCCTTAATCAGCATAGGTCTGAGTTTTGCCATTGCTTACTGGGCAAAGGGTAAGATCGTATCCCAAAGGCTTAAAGATGCTGAGGGTGAGGGCCTGCGCTTAATAGAGGAAGCCAAGCGGAGGTCAGAAACCCTTATGAAAGAGTCGAAACTTGAAGCAAAGGACAAGCTCTTCAGGATGAAGAGTGAGTTTGACGCTGAAACCAGGGAAACGCTCTCCGAATTAAAAAAGAAGGAAAAATGGCTGATTCAAAAAGAGGAAAATATTGATCGGAAAAATGAACAGCTCGAGCGGAGAGAGCGTGAAGTTACCCGCAAAGAAAAAAAAATGCTGAAAAGGGAAGATGAGATTGAACGGAACAAACTCAAATATAATGAACTCGTTGAGGAACAGAAAAAACAGCTTGAAAAGATATCCGGTCTGACAGCGGACCAGGCAAAAGAACTCCTTATCCGGGCGATGGAGAACGAAGCGCGCTATGAAGGTGCCAAACTTATAAAGAGGATAGAGAATGAAGCAAAGGAAGAGGCGGACAAAAAAGCAAAAAAAATCGTAGCCACAGCGATCCAAAGATATGCTGGCGATTTTGTTGCGGAGCGCACTGTTTCTGTTGTACAACTCCCGAGTGATGAAATGAAAGGGCGTATCATAGGCAGGGAAGGCCGTAACATTCGTGCCCTTGAAGCTGCCACGGGTATTGATCTTATCATTGATGATACTCCGGAAGCCGTCATTTTGTCGGGATTCAATCCGGTCAGACGGGAGGTGGCGCGTATATCACTGATGCGCCTGATTTCAGATGGCAGAATCCATCCCGCGCGCATAGAGGATGTTGTCAAAAAGGTGGGGCATGAAGTGGATGCCGTTATAAAGGAAGCTGGGGAACAGGCAGCGTTCGATCTGGGGGTACACAGCGTTCATCACGAACTGATCAAGTGTCTCGGCAGATTGAAGTTTCGTACCAGTTATGCCCAGAATGTTTTGCAACATTCCGTCGAGGTGGGATTCCTGAGCGGCATCATGGCAGCGGAACTGGGACTTAATCAGAAGATGGCAAAGCGTATGGGGCTGTTGCATGATATCGGAAAGGCTGTTGATCATGAGGTTGAAGGACCGCATGCGCTGATCGGCTCCAAGCTTGCCAAAAAATTTGGTGAATCCCCGAAAGTGGTTCATGCAATTGCCGCCCATCATGAGGATGTGCCGCCTTCCAGTGTTTATGCTTTGCTGGTACAGGCTGCGGACGGGCTTTCAGGCGCGAGGCCCGGAGCGCGGAGGGAGTTGCTTGAGAATTATATCAAACGTCTTGAAGAGCTTGAAAAAATAGCAAATTCGTTCAGGGGAGTCGCCAACTCTTATGCTATTCAGGCAGGAAGGGAGGTCAGGGTCATTGTTGAAAGTGGGATCATTTCAGATGAAGAAGCGGTTCTGCTTAGTAAGGATGTTGTAAAAAAGATAGAAGAATCTTTGACGTTTCCGGGACAGATCAAGGTGATGGTCATACGTGAAACAAGGGCGGTGGAATACGCAAACAAGTAAAATTTTCTCCTGTCCGGAACCAGTGAACGATAATAAAAACCGGATTCTTAAGTACCTGGCCATATGTTTTCAGGTATTTGCATATTGTGAACCGCAGATGAACGCAGACAGCGGACTCATCCGCGGTTTGTGAAAGCTGTTTTCCCAGAAAAAAATTCTGGAAAACTTTTGGCCGGTACTTGATGAAGCCCGGTTTTTTCATAATTACAGGAGGTTTTTAGAGCGATGAGTGTACTTGACATTCTTCAGGAACGAGGATTTATTGAGCAGATGACCCATGAAAAAGAGCTGGCTGGATACCTTGAAGGAGATGCAACCTGTTATATCGGATTTGATCCGACAGCTTCCAGCCTTCATGTGGGAAGTCTTGTTCCCATCATGTCTCTTGCATATATGCAAAGACATGGACATCGCCCAGTAGCACTTGTCGGGGGCGGAACAGGTCTTGTGGGAGATCCGAGTGGAAAAACTGAGATGCGGCAGTTGCTCACTCCGGATCTGGTTGAAGAGAATGCAGCCGGAATTAAAAAACAGCTTTCCCGCTTTCTTGATTTCAGTGATGGGAAGGCCATAATGGCGAATAATGCCGACTGGCTGACGAAATTGGAATATATTCCTTTTCTCAGAGATATCGGGCGGCATTTCAGCGTCAACCGTATGATAAAAGCTGAAAGCTATAAAATGCGTCTTGAATCCGAAGAGGGGCTGAATTTTATTGAATTCAATTATATGGTTCTGCAGGCTTATGATTTTCTGGAACTTTTTGACAAGTATGGCTGCGGGCTGCAAATGGGGGGAAGTGATCAGTGGGGGAATATTGTCGCAGGAATTGAGCTTATCCGGAGAATGCGTCAGAAAACCGCTTTCGGCATAACCTTCCCTCTGATCACGACCAGCAACGGGGCCAAGATGGGAAAAACAGCCAAAGGAGCTGTGTGGCTTGATCCTGAGAGAACACCTCCTTATGAATATTATCAGTTTTGGATAAATACAGATGACAGGGATGTTGAACATTTTCTGTCGCTTTTCACCTTTTTGCCAATGGATGAAATTCAGGGGACAGAAAAAATGAATGATGCTGGCCTGAACAGTGCAAAGGCAGTTCTTGCTTTTGAAGCCACTTTACTTGCACATGGGAGGGATGAGGCGGAAAAGGCTTTTCATGCTGCATCAAGCATGTTCGGCTCCCGAATTGTGTCAAAGGAAATATTTCCATCCAGCACAATACCTCGGGACGATACGGGAATTGGCGATATTTCAATGCCGCATTCGTTTATTGATGAGGCCCAACTCAAAGCGGGGATACCGGCTTTCAAGCTGTTTTATAATGTCGATCTGGCAAATTCAGGAGGAGCAGCAAGAAGGCTTATTGAGCAGGGCGGAGCTTATATTAATGATAAGCGTATTGAAACTTCTGATTATATGGTAACTGATAACGATCTTGTTCATGACGAAATATTGCTGAGGTCGGGGAAAAAGAGATATCATAAGGTAAAGGTCAAAAAATGAAATAACATCCCGCTCGCTGCCGGGAAACCTGCCTGTACGGTTCTCAGGGACTTCGCACGCCTTCCTAATGATAGTGTGCTCATCTGCGGTCCTCATCTGTTTGTGGGCGGACACCTACTGTTGACGACTACGCAAAAAACATACAGAACAGTATTGATACCTAATGTGAAAATTAAATGGAAGCATGCCCAAGACTAATAATTTCAGCCTTGCGTGGCGGGGCTGGAAAAACTGTGTTGTCAATCGGAATCATCGCCGCTTGGAAAACCTCTGGAAAAACCATCTCACCTTTCAAAAAAGGGCCGGATTATATTGACGCGGGCTGGCTTTCGCTGGCCGCAGGTGAAACCTGTTTTAATCTGGACACCTTTCTGATTGATCAGGAACACATTCTGAGTTCATTTTTATCCCATTCAAAAGGCGATATCGCAGTCATAGAAGGAAACCGGGGGCTTTATGACGGCATTGACACTGAAGGTGCCACCAGCACTGCCGAGCTTGCCAAACTGCTGAAAACACCCGTGATCCTCTGCATTGACTGCACGAAATCGACGCGAACCATGGCTGCCGCTGTTTTGGGATGTCTGCATTTTGATCCTGATGTAGATATAAAAGGCGTTATTTTAAACCGTATCGCCGGCCCCAGACATGAAATGAATCTCCGCAGAAACATCGAACATCACTGCGGCATTCCTGTTATGGGTGCAGTGCCGAAACTGGGCAGTCAGAATTTTCCTGAACGCCACATGGGGCTTGTCCCCACCCCTGAACATGAATGGGCAAAAAATTCTGTTGACGCTGCCTCCCTGATCGCAAAAAAATATCTTGATCTTGATGCGTTGGCCCGGGTTGCTTTTGAGGCATCAATATATGCGGTCAGCGGAAAACTCTCCCAAAATCCGGAATCTGAAAGCCCTCATCCGGAGGCAATTTCAACAGAGAAGAAAGACCGGGTTTTCCCCGAAAAACCGGTTTCTGAAATCAGAAAAAAGCCAATAATCGGCATTGTCAGGGACTCTGCTTTTCAGTTCTACTATCCGGAAAATATTGAATCTCTTTACGCACTGGATGCGGAACTGGTATTCGTAAGCCCTCTTTCGCCTTCCGGGACTCAGGAACAGGAGTTGCGAAATCTTGATGCCCTTTATATTGGTGGCGGGTTCCCTGAAACCCATGCAGAAGAACTGGCTGGAAATGTCGGATTCAGGAACGAACTGAAGACATTGGCAGAAAACGGTCTCCCCATCTATGCTGAGTGCGGAGGTCTGATGTACTTGGGGGTAGAACTGGTTCTGGATGGGAAATCATATCCCATGACCGGTGTTTTGCCCGTTATTTTCGGTTTTTCAAAAAAACCCCAGGGACATGGATACACAGTTCTCAGCGTTGAAGGCAAAAACCCGTATTTCAAAGTCGGCACTGAAATTCGGGGCCATGAATTTCATTATTCAAAAGTTTTGGAGTGGCGGGGAAATGACAAGGACCTCGTATTTTCCATGAAAAGAGGAACGGGCTTTATAAATAACAGGGACGGGATATGTTATAAAAATGTTCTTGCCACATATACCCATATCCATGCAATGGGGATGCCTTTCTGGGCAGAAGCTGTGGTTCGGAATGCAATTCAAAAGTAAAAAAATAAAATGAAGCTGGGTGGGAAATATGAAAAAATTATCTGC
>JAOZLU010000047.1:19796-22039 GCA_029934695.1 Desulfobacterales bacterium
AAATGACAGATACTTATGTGATTATAGAAAATGTGAAATAAATCAGGAAGGTAAGTGTAGAACAATTTTGCAAATTGTTCGGAACAATCAGCAAAATTGTTCTGCAGCAAAAAAAACAGGGCAACCTCTTCTTAAAGAGACGGTTGCCCTGCGTTTACAAACTCACCATTACTTCTTTTTTTTGGGATGGCATTTTGCACAAGTTGTCGGTGCAGTTTTCTTCCCTGTCTTCTTCTTAAAAGCTTTATGGCAGCCTCGGCAGTTGTCATGGAGTGCCTCAGCATGATACTCCCTCGCTTCCTTCTTTGAAAGTTTGGGTGCTTTTTTGCCTTTGGGCTTTACACCCGGCTTCTTGTGACACGCTATGCAGTTCTGTACCTCGTCGCCCGCTTTCAGTTCCTTGAGCGGTTCACCCTTATCATTGTGATGACACTCTCCGCACCCTGACGGATACAAATCCGGATGGGCTTTTGCGTAGTCTTCCGAATGCTTCTTATGCGTAAACTCGACGATGCTTTTCTTATGCTTTTCATACGCCTTGTTTTTCATTGTGATCACATCTGCAACCTCGGTTCCGGCGTAAATAGCCGCAGCAGCAAAAAGCGTTACAAGTCCGACAATCGCTGTTACCAGCAATAAAGACCTCTTCCTCATATTTTTCTCACCTCCTTTCAAATATATTAAAAAGCTTTCATAAATATTGTCGCTAAAATTGATCAGCCACGAATTTAAATTTATTAAAAATTGATTCTTTATCAGGCAGAAGCAGTTCTGTCAATGGCAAAGACCATTTTTCCCCGGAGTGCTGAAATGAAATTTCAGCATAGCCTATTAAATAAATTAGACACCCTTTTCCAGTTTTTCATCACCCAACTGAAAAAAAAATGACCGCTTTCCGCTTTCCGCTTTTTACTTTGATGTTTGATGTTTTCTATGAGGGTTCAAGTTCTTTTGCATCATCAGTTTTCTTTTTTCCGAAAACTCTGGCCCCCAGTATGCTGATTTCATATAAAAGCATCAGGGGAAATGCCATCATAATCTGTGTCACCACATCCGGAGGCGTTAAAATCGCTGCGCCGACAAAGAATAAAAGCAGGGCGTATTTCCTGTTTTTCTTCAAAAATTCAACGGAAACCAGTCCCATTCGGGCCAGAAATGTCAGTACGAGCGGAAGCTCAAAGACAACTCCGAAAGCAAGCAGCAATTTTGAGGAAAAGCTTAAATATTCTTTCATGGACGGGAACGCCTGGATGTTTTCATTGGCAAAACCCAGGAAAAATTTGAAGCCGAAGGGAAAAACAATAAAATAGCCAAAGAGCGCGCCTCCGATAAAAAAAACTGAGGAAAGAAAAACAATGGGCATGAGAACACGCTTTTCCTTGGAATACAGCCCCGGAGCGACAAACATCCAGAATTCATACAGAACAACAGGCATTGCCAGCATGAGGCCGGATAAAAGAGCGGTTTTCAAATATGTGAAAAAAGCTTCGGGGAGACCGGTGAAAATGAGTTTGTCTCCTTTTCCCATAACAGATATCAGGGGACGGATCAAAATTTGAAACAGCTCTTCCTTGAACCCGTAACAAATACAAAAGCCGATCCCGACAGCCACAAAGCAGACAATAAGGCGATCCCTGAGTTCTTCAAGATGGGCGGTAAAAGGAATTTTATCATCATCATTCGCCATTGTTCAAAGTTCCTTCTGGTTTCTGTTTCTTTTCTTCAGAATATTTTTCATCATAAGGGGAAACTGATACGATTGGGGATTTTTTTTCAGATTCAGCTGTATTTTCAAGCGGTTCTCCGATGTCATCCTTCATCACAAGCGGCATTTCAGCACCTTTTCCCTTATCGTCAGGTTGCTTATCATCAGGGGGAACATCCGAAGATTTATTTTCAGGCTCCGGAGTCACATCAATCGTCCCTTTAATGTTATCATTCATATCATCAAAGGCTTTTTTGACATCCTTTAATTCAGTATCAATTGCCATTGATTCTTTGAGATCACTTGTTGCGTTTCTGAACTCGCCGATAGCGCGGCCCATAGACTTTGCAAGCTCAGGAAGCTTTTTTGGGCCGATAACGATCAGTGCTATCGCCAGAATCAACAGTATTTCAGGCATACCCATGCCAAACATAATGAAACTCCTTTCAGTTGATTATTGATCCTTTGTCATCCGTCTTATTATGCGTTTTGCAGAAAACATCCAACATCCAACATCAAACATCCAACATCAAACATC
>JAOZLU010000048.1:0-7225 GCA_029934695.1 Desulfobacterales bacterium
ATCAAATATCAAACATCAAATATCAAACATCAAACATCAAACATCAAACATCAAACATCAAACATCAAATATTATGTCGGTAGGAAGCCACAAAGATGCGTTCAAGGCGCATCAACTCGTGAAAAAACTTGTGAAAAGTGAGTCAAATCCGGTTTTGGCGCGTTTGGCCGCAGATATTCTTCTGGATTTTGTCAAAAATCATCGCCAGGTCAATCTGAATTTCATGCTGGACATTCTCCCCGAAGACCCGACAATGTATGATAACCCAAAGCTTGACAGTGCTTTGGAAGCAGTCGGGGCCTTATGTGAGAAGTGTGCTGAAAACCATGTCAACTCCTGCTTTGTCAATCAGGCGCGCAGAATTCTTATTGCCGCCAAGACGCGCGTTGATCTGGGTTCTGATTTCGACGGGAGTAAAACATTGAGTCAACTCTTGGAAGATGCAATGAAGCGGGCCGAGTGTCCGAAATTGTCAGATCAGGAAAGACCTGATTTCCACAACCAGAATACTTTTCATAAGGAAGAGGATATTCCGGAATCTTATGAGGAACTCAGAAGGAAGTATGAGGAACTCAGGGAGAAGAATGTGTTCCAGGCAACGCTTATCGAAGAGATTGTGAACACGATCCGATCTGTTTCTGAGGGAAATTTTGAGGCGGAAATGCCCGTTCATGACGATGTGCAACTGGGTCAGCTCGCCACCGCATTCAACCTGATGCTCAGAACCATCAATAAAACCATGAACCGTCTGGACGGCCTTGTTGCTGAACGCACCTCGGAACTGAACCGGTCCAACAAAGCATTGCACAAATCTCTCAGCCAACTGAATGAGATCAATGTGCGTCTGAGCAGAACCCTTGAGGATGCTGAGAGGGCCAACAGGCACATTACAGAAAGTATCCAATATGCCAAAATGATACAGAGTTCCCTGCTGCCCAATCCGGAAAATATCAGGACTTTCCTTCCCGACAGCTTTTATATCTGGATGCCCAGAGATATCGTGGGCGGCGATTTCATATTTACGGATTATGTCGGAAACAGCTTTATCATTGCTGTTATTGACTGCACCGGACACGGCGTTCCCGGGGCGTTTATGACCATGATTGCAACACTTGGCCTGAAAAAAATTATAAGAGATGAGGGCTGGCGTGATCCTGCTCAGATTCTGAGACGGCTGAGTTTCTTAGTCAAAACGACGCTTCAGCAGGACACGGACTATGCGCTTTCCGATGACGGTCTGGATGCTGCTATTTGTTTTGTCAGCGGCCCGTCATCAGTTGCAACAGATAACGGGCAACAAATAACTCATAAAAGACAACTGACTTTTGCAGGGGCAAAACTCCCGCTGTTTTATATTCATAATGGCGAGGTAAATGTCATTAAAGGTGACAGGAAAAGCCTCGGCTATAAAAAATCCGATCTGAGATTTAATTTTACCAATCATACGTTTGATATCAGAAAGGGTATGTCTTTTTATATGTTTACCGATGGGTTTGCAGACCAGCTCGGGGGGAAAAGGAATCGCCGCCTGGGAACCGGAAAATTCAAAGAACTGCTGAAAAAAAACGCACATCTGCCTTTTGAAAAGCAGCGGGAAATCCTTCTTCAGTCTTTTGAAGAATACAGAGGCGAAAATGAAAGGCAGGATGATGTGACGTTGCTGGGATTCGGATTTATGGGCGATCAGGAATCAACCTGACAGTGAAATACTGTTTTCCCAAATGAACTTTTCACTGTCAAAGCTTTAAAAACTTCATGGGAGATTGATATGCGTAATTATAAGTTATTTGATCATTATCAGGCATTGGAAGCGCATAATGTGATTTTGGCTTTTAAAGGTTCAATTTCTGACAAAATTCTGATAGGGATGGCTGAAATGATTAATGTAAAGTTGCTCTGCAAAGGGGAAGAACAGAAGATTATAAAAAAAATTTTTTCAACCTTTGTGGAACTTGCACAAAATATCCATCTTTATTCGGCCGAAAAAACAGGAGAGGGCATCATTGCCGTTGAGGAACATAAAAATTGCTATAAAATTAATTCTGGCAATTTGACAGGAAATTCCGAAATTCGTTCTCTTGCCGATAAAATCAGTTATATTAACACGCTTGGCAGAGACCAACTGAGGGTTTTTTATAACAGACAATTGAAATCTGAAAGAAAAGCAGGTAAGGTCGGCGGTAATGTGGGTCTGATCGGCATTGCCAGGGAATCAGGAAACCCGATCTGTCTGACAGTGAATCACATAGATGAAAACCAGAGTTTTATTGAAATTTCTGTCGAAATCAGCAAAGATACGGTAAAAACCTGAATTTTTCAAAAAACGTATATCTTGACACATCAGTTAATTAAGATATAAATAAAATACTCGGAATGCAGGTGTGCGGGTTCCGCAAATAGTGGGTTCCACTTTGCTGCACCCACTCTGCATGTGCTATGCCAGAATGACTTAAAGAGGGGATAAACAAGATGGAAAAAATGGTTATCGAAGCGACAGACAACACATTGGGTATCTGTTTTGACCCGGGAGAAGGGGTTTTGGAGATGAAAGGCGTTTCTTATCCGGAAAATGCTGCACGTTTCTTTCAGCCTCTTCATTCATGGCTGGAAACCTATATTTCCGAAATCGGAAATCCGGTTACGCTGAATTTGAAGTTCAATTATCTGAATTCAACTTCCACAAAACATATGTTTGATTTTCTGGAAACATTGGAATCATTTCACGAAGCTGGGAGAAAGGTTAAGGTAAACTGGTATTATGAAGAATCTGAATATAGTGTTCTGGAAATGGGCGAGGATTTTGCTGAAGATATGAATTTGCAGATAGAATTGGTCAGCTATTAAAACTGTACGCCATAAGTGCCGCCAGTTATGCCGAGGCATACTGAAATTAAACTTTATCACATCAGGATCAGAGACCGGCCGCGTATTTACGATGGCCTGCATGAAGAGATGTCAACCGATTTTTCCAAAAAAATCGGCTTGCTTTCGCGAACCTCCATAGCCGGAATCAGGAAAAATGAGCAAACAATCTTTTCAAACAGATGAAGAAAGGATCATTGAAAAAGCAAAAGCGGTTCTGAAGGATGAGAAATATAAGAATGACGAATTGTTAAAAGTGTTTTCAACCCTCTTGAAAAATTATAAAAAACTTTACAAACAACATCGTTTTCTGACCAAACGCGGGGACAAGCAGGAACTGGAAATGCGTCGGATGAATGAAGAGCTTTCACAGACGAACGAACTTCTGAAGAATACGCTGACTGAAGGAACCATGCAGATCAGGGATGACCTGCTCGCCCAGGTGATCAGTCTGACAGGCGAACTGGTGCTGACGCGAAATCAACTGATGGAGACATCCAAGACTGAGACATCCCGCAATCAGAGGATGGGAGGTTTTCTTCATAATCTCGACGTGATAACAAGTTCTCTTCAGGAACGAATCATGCAGACCCGGATGCAGCCGATTGGCAATGTGCTCACGACCCTGCCCAGAATCATCACCACGGAATCTCAGCGCCTGAAAAAATTTATCAGACTGGAAATAGAGGGTGCAGAAGTGGAACTGGATAAAGCCATTCTTGATTCCCTGGCAGAACCGCTTGCCCACCTTGTCCGAAATGCCTGTGAACACGGAATCGGGACGCCATCTGAAAGATATGATCTGGGCAAACCTGAAACCGGCTGCATCAATGTACGGGCCTTTTATGAAGCCGGGCAGATCAATATCGTGGTCCAGGATGACGGAAGAGGCATTAATCCCTATGATATCAGACAAAAAGCATGGAAAAAAGGCTTGAAGAGCAGAAAGGTTTTGGAGCAGATGAGCGAAAAGAAGCTTCTGTCGCTCATCATGATGCCCGGTATTTCGCCAACCATGGAAGCGGTGAAATTCGCTGTGGAGCAGCAGGGCGGTTCCATTGAGATCACTTCAGAGAGGGGAAAGAATACCATCATCCGTCTGAAGGTGCCACTTACGCTTTCCATCATTCCCTGCCTGATTGTTGTCGCCGGCAATGAGAAATATGCCATCCCCAAGGTCAGTGTGGATGAACTGGTATGTCTGTACGACGACGATGTCTTTGCCAATATTGAGTATGCGGGCATCCAGGAAGTCTGCCGTCTGAGGGATACGCTGGTGCCGATAGTTCGCATGAAAGAACTGCTGAACAGATCAGGGAAATTCACAGAAGATATCCGTTCGAAAATCAGTGAAAAATACAGTCGGATCGCAAAAAACGAATTGAAAAAAGAGAGGCGTATCCGAAAAACCCTTTTGTTCGCAGTGGTCAAGATCGGGATACAGCGATTTGGTCTGGTTATTGATCAGGTGACAGGCTCGGAAGAGATTGTGGTGAATCCGATACATTCAAAGCTTAAATTTCTGGACATTTATTCAGGCACTACGATAATGGGAGACGGAACCATAGCGTTTATTCTTGACATCCAGGGAATCGCAGCGCATACAGGCGTGGAATTCGTCTCCGAGAGCGAAACGGTGATAAAGAAGGGAACGCCTTCGGACGAAGCAGAGATACAAAACGTGCTGATTTTTGAAAGCGGGGAACAGGAACGCTTTGCAGTGCCGCTGCCCCTGATTCGCAGGGTGCAGGATATTGAAAGCCGTCGGATTGAGGCTGTCGGTTCCAAAGAATATATCACCATTAACGACGCACCGACACTTATCCTTCGACTGGACAAGCTCCTTGATGTCTCTTCCTGCGTTGAAAAAGAGGAGATGTATCTGCTTCTGCCCAAACATACTTCTCCCCCTTTCGGACTCCTCATATCCCGCATCATAGATGTCGTTGCCGTGCCTCTGACACTGAGCGAGAACAGTCATATCGAAGATGGGATTATAGGCACGGCCATTGTGAAGGATCGGATGACCCTGTTTCCGGATATATGGCGTCTGCTTGAAAAGGCGGCTCCTGAATGGAATGCGGATCAGCGTTCTGGAATCTCTGATTACAGAATCCTGCTGGTTGAGGATACTGCCTTTTTCAGGCATTTGGTGAAGGGATATCTGGAGTCGGAAAACTACGAGGTTGATACAGCGGAAAACGGTTTGAAAGCTTTGAAACTGATAGAAGAGGCAGATTTTGACCTGATCGTCTCGGATATCGAAATGCCGGAAATGGATGGCTGGACCTTTCTCAGACAGATGCGGAGCAGCGACAGATACAGCCATATCCCTGTGCTTGCTCTCACCGCGCTGGATTCGCCAGAGAACAGCGAGAAAGAGAAAGGTGTCGCTTTTAACGCTTATGAACAAAAGATGGACCGGGAGCGGTTGCTTGCAAGTGTGGCGCAACTGTTAAACAGTTAAACAGGTCCCGGAAAGTTAGCCTCGGATTGGCAAATCCCAGGCAATTTCCAAGAAAGGAGATTTGTGAACGGAAATATCAGAATCATTGCCTCGGCTGCCGAAGACATCAGCGTCAATGTCCGAAGCGTGTCTCACAGAGCAGCGCAGATGTTGGAAAATAACAGCGGCGTGGCCATCGCCGCAGAAGAGATGTCCGCTTCCATAAATGAGGTCGGAAATAATGTGCGACAAGGATCGCTTATATAGCGGGAGATGCCATGTCAATGAGATATCCATGAACGTAGGCATGGTTGCCGGAGAAAAAGGAGGTGATGCAAAAGAGAGGGATGCCGATATCCGTCATATAGATGCGTCGGCTGCCGAAGTCGCAAGGCTCGCCAAAGAGCTTCTTGATCTGGTGGACAAGTTTAAGGTGGAGTAAATAATGATTAAAATTGAACCGGATGAGTTTAACATCATTGCCAAGTATATACGCAGTATATCCGGGATTTCTCTGGATCAGAAAAAAGCCTATCTCATTGAATCAAGGCTGAAAAATCTGATTAAGGAATTCGGTTGCAGCTCTTATTGGGAATTATATCGCAAGGCAAAATCTGACACAGGCAAATCGCTGGAAACGAGAATTATTGATGCCATAACCACCAACGAGACGCTTTTTTTTCGTGACAGATGGCCCTTTGAACTGCTTCAGCACAAAATACTGCCCGATCTTATTGAAATGCGGGCAGCCAAATCCTCCGGGGCATTTCCCATCCGTATCTGGTGTGCAGCCTGTTCCACAGGGCAGGAGGTCTATAGCATCGCTATGCTGTTAAAAGAATCATTGCCGGATTTACAAAAATACGATATAACACTGATGGGAACAGATATATCCGCCACAGCCATTGTCCAGGCCAACAGCGGCATATACAACCAGTTTGAAATTGAGCGGGGTCTCACACGGGACAGAGTGAAAAGATATTTTTCTCCCCTCGGCAACAATTGGAAAATCAGGGATGACATAAGAGCCATGGCGACTTTCAGAACCCATAATCTTATGCTCCCCTTGTACAGTTCAGGCATGTTTGATATCGTGTTTTGCAGAAATGTGTCTATATATTTCAACCCGGAAAATCAGAAAAAGCTTTTTTATAAAATTGCGGATGTAATGGGACGAGATGCCTATTTAATCATCGGATCCACTGAATCCGTAGTCGGCGTCTGTCCCAGATTTGAGCCTGGAAGATATTTGAGATCTTTTTTTTATCAGTTGAAAAATTAGAGTGGGCTCCCGGGCTTTTGTATTTCATACTGAAAAGCTTCGCCCCCTGAACATCAGCCCCTGGAATCAGGAGTAACTTATGAAAAACCTTAAAATATTGTTGGTTGACGACGATCTTTTTTTGCTTGCGATTACAGAAAAATCACTTGAAAAGGCCGGCTATGAGATTGAAACCTCGAAAACTGGGGAAGAAGCTGTCTGTCTTATTTCAAAATATCCTTTTGACGTGATCATCACTGACCTGATGCTGCCCGGAGACATGGATGGCATTGACATACTGGAAGCAGCCAAAGCCGCAGACAGCCAGACAGAAGTCATATTGATCACCAGCTACGCTTCAGTGGATACTGCCGTGACAGCCATGAAAAAAGGGGCTGCGGATTACCTCCAAAAGCCGGTAAATTTTGATGAATTAAATCTTCGTCTGGAGAAGATCCGCTGTATGAAATCATTGGTCAAGGATGCCAGCGACCTGCGGGAAGCAATGGACATCACTGAGGATAAAGCCAGCGAAACCATACGGAATCTGGAAATGATGGTCTTTGATTTACAGAATAAATTATCTGAGATGGAAAAGAAACTTAGGATGTAGGGTGGGTGGAGCGTAGCGGAACCCACCATTTGCTTAGGATGTA
>JAOZLU010000048.1:7325-21947 GCA_029934695.1 Desulfobacterales bacterium
CATTTGCTTAGGATGTAGGGTGGGTGGAGCGTAGCGGAACCCACCATTTGCTTAGGATGTAGGGTGGGTGGAGCGTAGCGGAACCCACCATTTGCTTAGAATGTAGGGTGGGTGGAGCGTAGCGGAACCCACCATTTGCGGGGTCCGCATTTCTGAGTCCGCATTTGGGCCGCATTTGAAGAATCAGTCATTTGTGGAACCGCCATTTGAGACATGTTAAGGAGAGAAAGATGAAAAAAGTATTGATGATTGCCATTGTTGTTTTTATGAGCAGTACGGTTTATGCAGGTGAGAAACTGACAGCATGCGGCGGTCTGGCATATCCGCCGTTTATGTGGAAAGAAGGGGGTAAGATTGTGGGTGTGGGAACAGAGGTCGCTGAAATAATTTTCGGGGAACTCGGCATTCAAGTTGAGTCCAAGGCTTTCAGCAGTTGGAATCGCTGCTTGCAGGAAGTGAAGAAGGGCAGAACAGATATGCTCGTTGCTGCAACTGTAAACAAAGAAAGAAAAGCTTTTGCTGATTTTACCAAAAACTGTCTCAGCGAAGTTCCACTGGCCGTTTTTGTGTGGAAAGACAGAGCATTCAGATTTGAAAAATGGGAGGATCTGATCGGAAAAAAAATGGGTGGTATTCTGGGCAGCAGTTATGGTCAGAAATTTGACGAGTTCGCGGCGAAAAATCTGAAAATCAGTGAGGTGGTGACACCTATACAGAATTTCAAGAAGCTTGAGAAAGGGCGCGTTGATTTTCTGCCCGTGGGTTTGTATGCCGGTCTGATACATGTAAAACAGTTTGGCTATGCTGATAAAGTCGCAGTACTGAAGCCTTATCTGAAAACAGAATGCCTGTACGTCGCCATGTCAAAGAAGTCTGAATATCTGAAGCATCTTCCTTATGTGGGCAGGCGGCTCCTGAAGCTTCACGCTGACGGGACCATTAAACGATTAATTGACAAATATATTGAATATTATGTCACAACAACGGAGTGATTTATGATTACGCGTGATCGGAGCATCGTTACCAGAATAGTATCTTATGCGTGCGGAGTTGTATTTGTACTGTTGATTCTCGGTAGTTACGCTTTGATAAAATTTGAAATAAGTCTTGTTGAGACGTTTACCGATGAACGATTGGAGAAAATCAACCAGTCCATTGATGACAGAGAAAAGAGGGAAAGACTGTCTCTTCAAAAAAAAGTCAGATTCAACACGGGAATCCTCAGTAAAATGAGCGTCTTATTTTTGGATAATTTCAATCCGGAGGGGCTGAAGCAGTCGCTTTCTTCTTATATGAATTATCCGGAAACAGTGGCGGTAAAAGTGCTGGATGAGGATGGAGAGCCGTTTGCCGCCGCATGGAGCACCCCTGATATTACTGTGCCGGATGAGGATGGAGAGCCGTTTGCCGCCGCGTGGAAAGCTCCTGATATTATTGTGGGTGATGCGCTTCCCGATGATCTCAGACTGGAGAATACTTTATCTGTCCAAGCGGATGTCGTGCGCGATGGGAAGAAATGGGGCAGTCTTAAAGTTTATTATACAGATGCCATCATCAGCAAGAAGATCAGAGCTGCCAAAAAAAATGCTTCCATTGAGTCAGAAAGATTCAAAGACACTTCACAACTACGTCTTGAAAGTGCGATTATAAAACAGGTCGCGGGTGTGCTTCTCATTCTTCTGATTCTGATATTCTGCCTGACGCTTCTGTTGAGATCCCTGGTAATCGGACCTCTGAACATGGTGTCAGACATTGCTCATATACTGACTGATTTTGACCTTTCTGTCAGCATTGACACGGACAGAAACGATGAGATAGGCAGGCTCCTTACGGCGATAGATAAGATGGTTCTGGAATTCAGAAAAATTGTCGGCGATGTGAAATCAGGCGGAGAACGCCTATCCGGAGCATCTGATCAGATGACTGAAAACATCAGTGCCATTGCCTCGGCTGCCGAAGAGATCAGCGTCAATGTTCAGAGCGTATCCCACAGTACCGAGGAGATGTTGCAACGCAACGTCACCGTGGCCAGTTCCATCGAAGAAATGTCCTCGGCCATGAATGAAGTCGGAATGAACGCCTATCAGGGATCATGTATTGCAGGAGACGCGGTTGCAATGGCGGACAAAGCAGGGAATACAATGTCATCGCTGGGTGAAGCGGCAAATGATATTGGCGAGGTCACAGAGGTCATCAAGCGGATTGCCGATGAGACAACCCTTTTGGCCTTAAACGCAGATATTGAAGCCGCTTCCGCAGGCGATGCAGGCAGAGGATTCGCCGTGGTAGCTAACGAAATCAAAGAGTTTGCCCGTCAGAGCACACTCGCTGCGGATAACATTGCTGACCGAATATCTGGCATTCAGGAGGGTGTCAAAGAAGCAGTTGATGTCATCGGCGATGTATCCGGAATCATAGATAAGATCAATCATTCCTCGGAAACGGTCTCCCTCGCACTGGAGAATCAGATGAAGGCGGCAAACGAGATCGCATCCAACGCGGGACAGGCCAACATCCGTGCCAGAAATATTGCGCTTTCAATGGAAGAGCTGGCAAAGGGTGCCAATGAGGTGTCCATGCGCGTGGGCCTGGCCGCGGGCGGAAAAGAAGGTGAGACAGATGGTCGTTATATTGACGCATCAGCCGCCCAAGTGGCAAGGCTTGCCAGGGAACTTCTTGAACTGGTGCGAAAGTTTAAGGTGGAGTAAATCAAACTTCTGAAGGATGAAGGTGAGGGATACCGTCTGATCTGATTTATTATTCATCATTTCTGAGAAAGGAATATTTTGATGAACGTATTGAAACAATTGATAAAAATCAAAAATTTGAGGACTAAGCTTTTTCTCATTATTATTCCCACAATGGTTTTGACAATTCTTTTTATCTCCGTTGCCAATATTATTGCATTCAGGTCGTTGCATTCGGAATATAAAAAGCTGGTGGAGGACAGATCGTTTACCATAGCGGAAAATATCCGACAGATAGCCAGCAGGAATCTGAAATTTCTTCCTTTTAAGAATCTGTCCGGAATGAATGCTTATCTCAGCGAGATATTGAAACGCAACACAGACTATGGCTATTGTTTTATTGCCGACAAAGAAATGAACATTTTGTATCATAGTGACGAAACAAAAGCAGGCACAAAATTAGATAAACACTTATATGGCGAACTTCGATACGATACTGATATTTCCAGATTAGCCATTTCTGCTGGTGAGTACTACGAGCTGATCATTCTGATTGTCAAATCTGATGAAGTGCTTGGAACCATTCATCTCGGAATTGAGAAAATGTTGATAGACGCAAAGATACTGAATGTAGTCGTTATGACCATCGCTATTTTAGTCATTTCATTTGGTATATTCATATCTGTTTTATATTTTTCTCTTCAAAAAAGCATTATCCGACCGATTACGAACTTGTCAGAGATTGCTCACAGACTGGCTGACTTCGACCTTACTGTCAGTGTGGGTACAACAGAGAGACATGACGAGATCGGCAGACTGATGACGGCGATAAACAAGATGGTTCTGAAATTGAGAAAAATTGTAGGCGATGTCAAATCAACTGGGAAACAGTTGGCTGATTCTTCCGGGCGGATGACAGAAAATATCAGCACCGTGGCTTCATCAGCGGAAGAGATAAGCATCAATGTCCGAAGCGTCTCAGACACAGCCGAACAGATGTCGCAAAATGTGGATGCCGTGGCCAGTGCTATTGAGGAAATGTCTGTCTCCGTAAATGAGGTCGGAAAAAACGCCTATAAAGGGTCAGATATCAGCAAGGAGGCTGTGGCCATGGCTGAAAAGGCAGGGGAGACGATGCTTTCACTGGGTGAGGCGGCAAGCCAGATCGGGGAGGTGACAGAAGTCATTAAAAAAATTGCGGATAAAACGAATATGCTGGCGTTGAATGCCCACATCGAAGCCGCATCCGCAGGCGATGCGGGCAAGGGATTTGCTGTGGTTGCGAATGAAATCAAGGAGTTTGCCCGCCAGAGCACACACGCGGCCGAGGATATTGCCGGACGCATATCCGCTATGCAGGAGAATACCCGTGATGCGGTCGCGGTCATCAGCGATGTGTCTGATATTATAAACAACATAAGCCGTTCTTCGGAAATCATATCTGTCGCGTTGGAGGAACAGATGAAGGCGGCAAACGAAATTTCATCCAACGTGATCCAGGCCAACATCCGAGCCGTTGACATCGCACTTTCAACAGAAGAACTGGCAAAGGGATCCAATGAGGTGTCCATGCGGGTGGGCATGGCTGCCGGAGGGCTGGAAGATGACGCAGAGAAGGATAGCGGCGCGGATGTGGGTGACATAGATGCGTCGGCTGCCAAAGTGCTAAGACTCGCCAAGGTGCTTCTTGAACTGATGGACAAGTTCAAGGTGAATGGATAGTGCCATCCCGGAGAGAACGTCGGAAGGAGTGCAAAAATGGAATTTTTGCTTCCCGCTGGAGAATGTGTCGGGACTGAAACAAGGAAAAACTGAAAATTTGAGAGTGAAAAGTGAAACGTAAAAGATTTATCTTCATCCGTGGCCGGGGCATTGTTGCAAAGATTGTGGCATCTGCATTCGGGATCATATTCGCGCTGCTGACCGTGGGAGGCTTCCTTTTAGTCAAGTATGAAACAACACTGCTTGAGATGTTCAAAAATGAATTTCAGAACAAGATAAACCATTCAATTGAGGTCAGGAAACTGGATGAGGAAAAAAATCTTCATGAGAATGTCAAATCCAACGCAGAACTTCTCAGCGGGATTTGCGGGGCATATCTGTCTGCTGACGAGCCGGACCGGCTGAAAAAATCCCTCCACCCTTATATGGAGCGTCGTCTGGAGATATTGGCAATAAGCATATTGAATGAGAAAAAGAAACCTTTTGCAGCTATATGGAGATCTCCTGACGTTACCCATGGGGATGCGTTTCCCGATACGTTCACCCTTAATGATAATTTATCTGTCACGGTGGATGCTGTATATGAGAAAGCTGTTGCAGGGAGTATCACAGTCTTTTATACAGACTCGGTGCTTGCGAACAAACTCTGGCTCCTCAAAGGGAGATCGCTCATGGAATCAGAAAGATTTTACAATATGTTACATTCACGCCTTAACAATGCGCTTATCAATTCGGGCGTGGGTGTTTTTATTATCCTCATCATCCAGATAATCTCCCTGGTTGTCCTTTTGAGAATTCTGATTCTCAGACCTGTGAACATGGTGTCAGATGTTACTCGCCGATTGGCTGATTTTGACCTTACCGTCACTGTGGAGACAACACGCAAAGATGAAATTGGGAAACTCTTCTCAGCTATAAACAAAATGGCTTCGGAGTTCAGGAAAATGGTAAGCGATGTGAAGTCAGGCGGAAAACGGCTGGCCAGTGCTTCCGACCAGATGACCGGAAACATCAGTGCCATCGCCCTGACTGCTGAAGAGATAAGCGTGAATGTCCGGAGCGTATCTGATACCACAGAACAAATGTCGCAAAACAACAACAGTATTGCCAGTGCCGTCGAAGAAATGTCTGCTTCCATAAATGAAGTCGGAAAGAATGCCCGTGACGGATCTCGTATCGCAGAGGATGCTGTGGTGACGGCCGGAAAAGCAGGAGATGCCACGGCTTCATTGGGCGAGGCAGCGAACCGGATCGAAGAGATAACAGAGATAATCAAAAAAATTGCTGACAGGGCAGGCCTTCTGGCACTAAATGCTCATATTGAAGCAGCATCCGCGGGTGATGCAGGCAAAGGATTCGCAGTGGTGGCTAACGAAATCAAGGCGTTTGCCAATCAAATCACCCGGGCCGCTGATGATATTGCCGGACGCATATCCTTTATGCAGGAGCATACAGAACAGGCAGTTACCGGAATTAATGAGGTATCCGATATTATTCATAAAGCCAATATGTCATCGGAGATGATCTCTTATGCTCTGGAGGAACAGATGAAAGCGGCTGAAGAGATCGCATCCAACGCGGGCCAGGCCAACACCCGCGCCGGCGATATAGCCGTTTCCATGGAGGAACTGGCAAACGGAGCCATGGAGATGTCCATGAACGTGGGCATGGCAGCCAAAGGGAAACAAGATGAGGAGGAGGGTGACGATGCTGATGTCAGGCATATAGACGCTTCTGCATCTGAAGTGGCAAGACTCGCCAGGGAACTTCTTGAACTGGTGGAGAAATTTAAGGTTTAAACAACGCTTTGTCCGGGATGTTTCGGAGTCAGGGCCATCTGAACATTACGGACGGGGTTGCAAACCCCGTCCGGCAGGTGTCCGGCAGGTAGAATAAAATCAAACAATCAGGAGAATTTATGTTTTTTTTTCATAATATTGCCATGCGTTTCAAACTTATAGTGATCTATTCAGCAATATTCACTCTGTCTGTTACTGTCGGGAGTGTGTTCATCTATTTTTCTGTGCAGAATATCATTGAGGCCAGCATTGAAAGGGAACTGAAAAGTACGACAACAGGTATTCTGAATATGGTCAAAACAGCTGCTGACGCTTCTGCCATAAATTACTTACGTGGGGTAGCTGAAAAGAACAGGGAAATTTTGGAACATATTTATCAAAAATATGAAAACGGCCTCATAACGGAAGAGGCGGCTAAATCGCTGTCCAGTGAAATATTGCTCAGTCAGACCATCGGGAAGACAGGGTATATCTATTGTATTGACAGCAAAGGCGTTGTCAAAATTCATCCGAAGGAGGCGCTTCGCGGTGTCGATGTTTCCGAACACGCTTTTGTCCGGGAGCAGAAAAAACAGAAGGAGGGCTATATTGAGTATGAGTGGAAGAACCCGGGAGAAGAACATAAAAGGCCCAAAAAACTCTATATGACCTATTTCGAGCCGTGGGACTGGATCATCTCTGTCTCATCTTACCGTGAGGAGTTCAGTGACCTGATAAGCATAAAGGAATTCAGCGAAGCCATTCTCTCACTCCGTTTCGGAGAGACAGGTTATGCCTATATCACTGACAGCAAGGGGACCCTGGTTGTTCATCCCAAGCTTCAGCAGGGCCGCAACCTCTTCAATGCGAAAGATGCGAAGGGCCGGTTGTTTGCACAGGAAATCTGCGAACAGAAAAATGGAAAGATCGTCTATTGGTGGCAGAATCCCGATGAGCAGGCCCCCCGGGAAAAACTGGTCATATTCAACTATATTCCGAAATTCGACTGGATCGTCGCGTCGTCCGGCTATCTTGAAGAATTTTACCGCCCTCTGGCCACACTTAAATATATCACCATCGCAACAGTCGTTTTAATGCTGATTCTGCTCATTCCGCTGACTCTGTGGGTAAGTTATATGATTGTCAGACGCTTGGACATGGTATCAGATGCAGCTCACAGACTGATTGATTTCGATCTCACGGTCAGTATTGATATGAACAGAAAAGATGAAATCGGCAGACTGGTTTCAGCCATAAATAAAATGGTTCTGGAATTCAGGGAGATTATCAAGGATGTGAAATTGTGCGGAAAGCAGTTGGTCTGTTCTTCCGAGCAGATGACCGAGAATATCAGCGTCATTGCCTCGGGTGCTGAAGAGATAAGCGTCAATATCCGGGATGTGTCAAATACGACGGAACAGATGTCACAAAATAACAGCACGGTTGCCAGTGCTGCCGAAGAGATGGCCGTCTCCATAAATGAGGTCGGAAAGAACGCCCGCGAGGGATCGGATATCGCAAAAAAAGCAGTGACAATGGCCGGAAACGCGGGGAATACGATGGCTTCACTGGGCAGGTCCGCCAGTCAGATCGGTGAGGTGACGAAGATGATCAAAAAAATTGCGGATAAGACGAGTCTGCTGGCATTAAACGCACACATCGAAGCTGCGTCAGCAGGCGAAGCGGGCAAGGGGTTTGCTGTGGTGGCGAATGAAATCAAGGAGTTTGCCCGCCAGAGTACTCAGGCGGCAGAGGATATTGCCGGGCGCATATCTGTCATGCAGGAAAACACACAGGCGGCAGTCAAGGCTATTGGCAATGTGTCCGATATTATAAACAGCATCAGTCGTTCCTCAGAAACCATTTCCTTTGCGCTGGAGGAGCAGATGAAAGCGGCAAATGAAATCACATGCAATATTGCCCAAGCCAGCACCCGTGCCAACGACATAGCGATAGCAATGGAAGAACTGTCAAAGGGTGTCTGCGAGGTGTCCAGGAATGTGGGCATGGCTGCCAGGGGAGGAGGTGATGAACAAACTGAAAGCGGCGATGTCCGGCAAATGAATGCTTCGGCAGCAGACGTTGCAAAATTTGCCAGGGATCTTCTTTGTCTGGTGGAGAAGTTTAAGGTGAGGAATAAGGAGTGAGAGGTTCAAAATGAAACGAATTTATGAAAGGAGGAAGTGAAAATGAGAAAAATATTGATACTTTTTGGGATTATTCTTTTGAGTTCGACAAATGCCTGGACAGAAAATGTCAGGCTTGCAACAGGAGAATGGACACCCTGAAGAAAATGGTTACAGGTCAAATTGCAGGCGTTTTTCTCATTCTTGTGACATTAATGGCCTGTCTGATCATTTTTTGGAGGATTCTGGTTCTGAAACCTTTGCTTGTTGTGTCAAATATCGCTCGAAAACTGTCTGACTTGGACCTCACCGTGACCATAAAAACACTTAGGCGGGATGAGGTGGGCAAGATGCTTTCAGCTATAAATGAGATGCTTCTGGAATTCAGAAAAACCATAAAGGAGGTGAAATCAAAGGGGGAACAACTGGCCGTCACCTCCGGGCAGATGACGGAAAATATCAGCACCATTGCCTCAGCTTCTGAAGAGATAAGCGTCAATGTCCGAAACGTGTCAGACACAACAGAGCAGATGTCACAAAATGTCAATACTGTGGCCGGTGCTATCGGGGAGATGTCCTCTTCAATAAATGAGGTGGGGAGGCATCGGCTGCCCAAGTGACAAGGCTCGCCGGAGAGCTTCTTGAACTGGTGAAGAAGTTCAGGGTTTGATGTTTGATAGTTGATGGTTGATATTTGATATTTGATGGTTGATGGTTGATAGTTGATGTTTGATGTTTGATATTTGATGTTTGATATTTGAGACGTTAAAAAGGAGGAAGTTATGAAAATATTTAAAATTATGGGGTTAACCTTGTTTTTTACTCTGGTCTCTTTTTCCTGTGTTTCGGCGCAGACTGTGGATGATCTGATTCTGATGACCGAGCAGTATCCGCCGTATAATTTTGAAGAAGACGGGAAATTGCAGGGATTTTTTATTGATGTGATGGAACGGATGCTTGAAAAGCTGAATTCTAAACTGACAAGAGATGATATTCGTCTGCTGCCCTGGGCGAACGCCTACAACAAAGCTTTGAATAAAAAAAATACCGCTCTTTTTGGCATAGTAAGGACAAAGGAAAGAGAAGATTTGTTTAAATGGGTCGGGCCTATGGACTCCGTGAAAATTGTACTTACCGCACGAAAAGACAGAAATGTTAAAATCAGTTCTGTTGATGATGTGAAAGGATACCGCATTGGCATCATTCGGAACGATGCTGCTGAACAGCTTCTGATTCAGGCTGGGATTGAAAAAAATACTTTGGAGCGCGTTGCAAAAGCAGCGATACTTATTAAAATGCTAAACGCGGGAAAGATTGATATGTGGGGATACAATGAAGCCCCGGTAAAGTGGCTTCTTAAAAAAAATGATCTGAATACGGAAGATTATGAAACCGTTTATACATTGAAAGAAGTGGATGCCTATTATGCATTTCATAAAGATACGCCGGATTTACTGATTCGCAACTTTCAAAATGCGCTTGACGGGATCAAAAAGAAAACTGGCGACGGAGGAAAAAGCGAACATGAGAAAATTATGGATAAATACCTGAAATAATGAGTTCGTACCGTTTACTCCATCATATAATCCGATCAGAGTTGAAGACGGACATCTTTTGATTTCAGGCCGGAATCCGCTGTGACGGCCACGGTGAATTCCGGGTCAGAAGTGACATGCTGAGGTGGAACACCTGAAACAATTTATGCAGGAAGGAGGCTCAAGACATGCGTAGCCGGAGTATTGTTACAAAAATAGTGGCATCTGCCTGTGGGATGGTATCTCTCCTGCTGATTCTGGGCAGTTCCGCTTTGATAAAATTTGAAATAAATCTGGTGAAGGCTTTTACGAACGAACATCTGGAAAAAATCAGTCATTCAATTGATGAAAGAGGGAAGGCAGAAAAAGCCTCTCTCCAGCAAAACATTAATTTCAATTTGAAAATCCTCAACAGCTTTGGCGGACTGTATATTCATCATTTAGAATCGGAGGAACTGAAAAACAGTCTCAAGGTTTTTATGCATTCTGCTGGAATTTTGGCAGTAAATGTTCTGGATGAGGACGGCAACCCTTTTGCCGCTGCATGGAAGACACCTGAGGTTATCGTGGCAAATGCGCTTCCTGATGATCTCAACTTGGATACCGCTTTATCTGTTCAGATTGATTCCATACTCCGTAACGAGAAAGTAGGCAGTTTTCATATTTATTACACTGATGCCATTGTCACGGAGAAGATAATGGATATCAAGGAAGATATGTTGGCAGAAGCAGAAAAGTTTGAATCTGCCTCATATAACCGCCTGCACCGTGCAGTTTTAAATCAGGCTGCCGGTGTCCTTCTCATTATTCTTGCCTTGACAATCTGCCTGGTTTTCACGCTGAGGCCCATGGTTCTCAGACCAATAAACGCCGTATCAGAGATTGCCCGCAGGCTGGCTGATTTTGATCTTACTGCGACTGCGGGGGCCTACAGAAATGATGAAATTGGCAGGATGCTCGCAGCCATAAACACGATGATTCTGGAGTTCAGAAAAATTGTAAGCGATGTAAAATCAGGCGGAAAACGTCTGGTATATACATCCGGAGAAATGACACGCAATATCAGTATGATAGCATCGGCTTCCGAAGAGATGAACGCCAATGTAAGCGATGTCTCGAAAACCGCTCTTCAAATGTCACAAAATGTGAACGCCGTGGCCGGAGCCATTGAGCAAATGTCCGCTTCCATCAATGAGACCGGAAAGAATGCCCGCCAAGGATCGCGTATTGCGGAGGAAGCTGTGGAAATGGCCAGAAAGGCGGGAGAAACAATGACCTCGTTGGGTGATGCGGCAAATGAGATCGGCGAGGTGACGGAAGTGATCAAACGGATTGCGGATAAGACAACGCTTCTGGCTTTGAACGCAGATATCGAAGCCGCGTCAGCAGGGGAAGCGGGCAAAGGATTTGCTGTGGTTGCCAATGAGATCAAGGAATTTGCCCGTCAGAGCACCCAGGCGGCTGATAATATTGCCGCCCGCATATCGGTCATGCAGGAGAACACGGAACAGGCAGTCGCAGTGATCGGAGATGTGTCTCATATCATTGACACTATTAACAGTTCATCAGGGACAACGAATTCCGCACTGGAAGAACAGATGCAAGCGGTGAATGAAATTGCAGCCAACGCATTTCAGGCTGATGCCCGGGCCAACGATATTGCTGCTTCTGTGGCTCAGTTGGCCCAGGGAGCCAACGAGGTGTCCATGAACGTGGACATGGCAGCCAGCGGGAAAGGAGGTGAGAAAAAAGACGGAAATATTGATGTCCATTATATGGATGTGTCGGCTGCCGAGGTCGCGAAGCTTGCTGCTGAACTTCTTGAGTTGGTGGATAAATTTAAGATGGAGTAAGGGATTTCTCCTCCTGATTCGTGCTAACCGCGTATGTTCCCACATACAGCATTTTATAAAAGACGTTATAAAATTTATGGGAGGATGGAAATGTTGAAAATGTACAAAATTTTTAAAATGACAGTTATTTTTTCGTTTATTGTGATTTCTCTTACCCCTGTGGCTTCAGCTCAGGAATTGATGATAGAATTTTCAAAAATTTTTGATGAATTACTTTAAATGAGGAATTTATGAAACTGACAAAACTTGTTATGACAGTGCTTTTGTTTGCAGTTATCCCCGCCAATGTCACGGCTCAGGAAACCGTGCGGCTGACCAACGGAGAATGGCCGCCATTTCTGTCGGAAAAACTGAAGCACTACGGACTGGTATCTCGTATCGTGACAGAAGTCTTTGCATCAGAGGGGATTAAAGTTGAGTACGGTTTTTTTCCCTGGGCACGGTCTTACAACTTGGCCAAGAAGGGGCGATGGGATGGCAGTGTTGCATGGTCTTATACTGAAGACCGGGCAAAATATTGTCACTATAGCGACCCTGTTCTGGAAACAACAAGGGTCTTCTTTTATCTGAAAACAAAACTTTTTGATTGGAAAACAGTTGATGATCTGAGAAATCTCAAAATTGGCGGCACACTGGAGTACGACTATGGCAAAGACTTTCAACATGCGGAAAAATCCGGAAAAATACGTGTCCATCGCATTTCTCAGGATGAGCTGAACTTTAAAAAATTATTAAAGGGCAGGATAGACATTTTTCCCATAGACCCGGATGTCGGATATGCGATGATAGGCAAACTTTTCAGCAAAGAAGAAGCAGCATTGTTCACTTATCATCCTAAACCGGTCAAAGCTGTCCCGCTTCATCTGATTTTGTCTAAAAAAGTTGAGAAAAATAAGGAACTGCTCATGCTGTTTGACAAAGGGCTGAAACATTTGCGGGAAAAAGGGAAATTTGATCAGTATGTGACTGAATCCCGCAAGGGGGAGTATCAGTAGATCGAAAAGTCAGCATAATTTCATGTCCCGCTTGCCTGGGATTGCGCCCCTGCTCGCCTGGGATTGGCAAATCCCAGGCATTTCCGGCGGATTTGTCAATCCCCCGGGAGCGGCTCAGTTACCGGGAGCGGCTCAGTTACCGGGAGCAACTCCGATGTCGGATTTATCAATCCGGGAGCGGCAAAATGGGAGTTTCTGAAAAGCAAAACCTTACAGAGATTGGCATCATGCGTAATCAGAGCATAGTCACAAAAATAACAGCGTCTGTCTGCGGGATCGTTTCTGTCTTGCTGATTATAGGCGGTTCTGTTTTGCTGAAGTTTGAAATAAATCTGGTGAAGACATTCATGAATGAACATCTGGAGAAAATAAACCAGACAATTGATGACAGAGAAAAAGAAGAACTGTCATCTCTTAGGCAGAATGTCAGATTCAACACGGAAATTCTCTGCAAAACCGGGGCCATATATCTGCTGAACTGGGATACCGAACATCTGAAAAATTCCCTGCTGCGCCCTTATATGAACTACGCTGAAATACTGGCTATAAAAGTGTCGGACGGAGCAGGAGAGCCTTTTGCCGCTGCATGGAAAACAGTGGCTGAAGTTATTGTCGCTGATGCGTTTCCTGATACCCTCAGCCTGAACAAAAATCTCTCTTTTCAACTGGATTCGATTTATGATGGCGAAAAGGTGGGCAGTTTTCAGGTTTTCTACAGCAACACCATGCTTACGAAAAAGATTGAAAAAGTCAAAAATGACGCATTATGGGAATCAGAGACATTTCACAAGGATTCACGAGTACGTCTCAATCGTGCGATTTTAACTCAGATCATCGGCATTCTTATCATCCTTCTGGTGATGATAATCTGCCTGATTATTTTCCTGAGAGTGCTGGTTCTCAGACCGCTGGATATGGTATCTGCAATTGCTCTTCGTTTGGCAGATTTTGATCTTACGGTTACCATAGACACAGAAAGAAAGGACGAAATCGGAATGCTGCTTTCGGCAATAAACAAGATGATTCTGGAGTTCAGAAAAATCATAAGCGAAGTGAAAACGGATGGGAAACGTCTCGCAGATGCCTCCGCACAGATGACCGAGAATATCAGCATCGTCGCCTCGGCTTCCGAAGAGATCAGCGTCAATGCCCACAGTGTATCTGAAACAGCCGCGCATCTGTCACAAAATATCAATATCGTAGCCGTGGCCATTGAGGAAATGTCAGGTTCAGTAAATACTGTGGGAAATATCGCCGAGGGAGGATCAAATATTGCTCAAAATGCCGTTGTAATGGCTGGAAAGGCGGAGAAAACAATGACCTCACTTGGGGAAGCCGCTATTCGGATCAGCGAGGTGACAGAAATGATCCGGCAGATTGCGGAAAGGACAACACTCCTGGCTTTGAATGCTGACATTGAAGCTGCCTCAGCAGGAAACGCAGGCAGAGGATTTGCCGTGGTCGCCAATGAAATCAGGGAATTTGCCAGGCAGAGCACCCGGGCTGCGGAAGACATTGCCGGCCGTATATCGCTTATGCAGGAGAATAGTGCTCAGGCAGTTGCCGTCATCGGAGATGTATCCGGCATCATCAGTAATATGAACAGCTCATCAGAGCAGATATCCTTCGCATTGGAGAAGCAGATGAAAACAGTGGATGACATTGCTTCCAATGTCTTGGAGGCCGATACCCGTGCCAATGGCATCGCTGCCTCAGTCGCCCAACTGGCTCAGGGTGCCAATGAGGTGTCCATGAACGTGGGGATGGCAGCCAGAGGGAAAGAGAGTGAGGAAAGAGACGGAGATGCCAGCATCCGTTACATGGACTCTTCAGCTGCCGAAGTCGCAAGGCTTGCCGGTGAGCTTCTTGAACTGGTGGAGAAATTCAAGGTGGATGTTTGATGTTTGATGTTTGATGTTTGATGTT
>JAOZLU010001024.1 GCA_029934695.1 Desulfobacterales bacterium
TTGTGACTTTTATTATATACTGCAGGGCTTGTCAAGAAGATATCAGAGAACTCAGCAGCGCGTCAGGATGAAAAAAATAAAACTGTTTGCCTTTTTAAGCAATATATTATAATGGACACAAGAAGGTGCCATCTTGGTAACATATTCCTGGTTCTGACGGATTTTGTGGCGGCATAAGATTTTAGACAGCTGTGATTCCTGCAAACCGCAGATGAACGCGGATAAACGCTGATGCTCCCGCACTCTGACCGCTGTGAGCGTTCATCTGCGTTCAGCTGCGGTTCATATCGGAAACCACAAAAACCGTTGGAATCAGACATATTCATCATTTTTTGTGCAAGGGGGGTATAATTTTATGACAGCAGACAAATTCATCCTTCGTGCTTTGCGACTGTTTCTGCTTTTGCTTATGGCCGCGGCACTTTTTTCCTGTGACTTTGGCATTCGTACCCGATCATTAATGGGAGGGAGGCTGCATGTCACTGTGGAGATTGATGAAAAGGCAAATCAGGACAATCCGATAGCATTGGACCTGCTTTTTGTGTATGATGAAAAACTTTTGGAGCAGTTGCTTCAGACACCTGCAAAAGAATGGTTTGAAAAACGCGGGCAGATAAAACGGGATTACCTTGAAGGTGACGGTCTGGATTACTGGGGATGGGAATGGGTCCCCGGGCAGAATATCCCGGTACAGGAACTGCCCCTGAAATCGGGTGCCGAAGGGGCGCTGGTTTTTGCTGATTATCTTTCCCCTGGCGACCACCGCGTCCGGGTTGCTCCTTTTGAAGACATGACAATCCATCTTAAAAAAGACGGTTTTGAGGTGAAATCTTCTGAATATTGAGCTTGGCTTCCCAAATTTTGGAAACTGCACGCTCGGCCCAAATCAGAGCCGCCGGATTTATCAGTCCGGCAGTTCCTTCAGGGAGTCAGTGTTTTAATAAGCAGAATTAAGATGGTGATAAGGATGACACCGCAGAAAACTGCAAGAATTTTCGTTGCTGTATCTTTCAGCGGTTCATCCTTAAATCTGCGGTTAATCTCTTTTAATGAAAAAGCTGATCCTCCTGGAATGAACATAAACCTGTGGGAACCGATTTTTATTTTGTCATATTTTTGAAGACGCTGCTGGTAAACAATTTCCCACTGCCTTTTTTCATAGTCATATATAAAGGTGCCGTTCTTGCTTTCCAAATCCCTTAAAATGCATTCATCCCCTTTGACCAGTATTACCGTATGATAACCGGAAACAGTTCCGTCACTGATTGGTATGCTGCTGTCGGCCGTCCGTCCGATTACAGTTGATTCCTCCTTGATATCATATTCATCGAAAGTATCTTCTGTTTTTATTAAGAGTTTGTGATAATACGCAACTGCTTCTCCTATTAATGTGTTCGTACCCCCTTTGAACTCATCTTTGAGAGTTCTGATTTCATCACTGCTGATAATACGAGTCCCTCCTGCCGCTCCTTTTTTCAATTCATCTTTTTCTGATTCCATAAATCCGGTCTCCAATTCTTTTTCCTGATAATTATTGCACAGATAAGTACCCGGCCAAAAGTTTTCCGGGATTTTTCCCCGGGAAAACAGCTTTCACA
>JAOZLU010000452.1 GCA_029934695.1 Desulfobacterales bacterium
AATCCGAGCCATGAATGACGGGGGATTTGGCAATCCCCCGCGAGCTTGCTTGGGGTTGCTCAGCTCGGATTGGCAAATCCGAGCAATGATGCGGCAATCGACGACTCGACAGAGCTCGCCGAAGCCTGAGATCATGCCGAAGCCCCCGCGAGCTTGCCTACCCGGCTGCTAATTTCATGATAGCGTGATTTGCTCCGAAAACTTCATCCAAATCGTCAATTTTTGTGCGTGTCTTATTTTTTGTGAAAATTTTGCCTTCAAGCTTGCCAAACTGCCACAACTCCGCATCTGTGACCACACCGTAAACTGTTTTCTTTTCGTCCGCATTCAGCTTTTGTGCTGCCACCAATTCTGCCAGACATTGCCCCCAGCCTTTGATAAAATCATTCTGTTTTGCTTCGGCAATAAGTATCAGAGGCATTCCCAACACATTCTTTCCAAGGTCTGAGCGTCGGGCAATAATGTAGTCAGGCGTTCCTGATAATATACTGTCAGCAGAGATGGACTTGTGGCTCCAAAGTGAATATTGCCTGATGAACTTCCTGCAAACTTCCCGTAAGACAGGATAAATAACATTTTCACATCTCGAAGCTTCTGATGTGAAAATATCAAAATTGGTGTTGCTGAATTCATAATCCTGAACAAAGCATTCAGGTGGCGATACAGGTGTCACAATGAGGAATTCTTCTTCAACATATTTTATATTGTATGCTTTCTGAACTTCGTCAGAAGATTTGAAATCTGTAAAAGCCATTGTAATTATATCCTTTCTCATATAGCATCACAAAGTTGCTCGGCCCATCACAAAGTTGCTCGGCTCGGATTGGCAAATCCGAGCCACGATGCGGGGGATTTGGCAATCCCCCGCGAGCAATTTACGAGGTGAGCAATTTATGAGGCGAGCGTTTTACAGCTTACAGCCAATTCCCGATCATCAGAAAGGGTGCCCAGTATATCGGATGATGGTACTGGCGTTGGCTCATAAGCCATTTCTGTGCATGTTGCAGGGCTTTGGCCTTGCTTGTTCCGGGCTGGCTGAGTTGCTGGTAAAACGCCTTGATGAGCAGGGAAGTGGCTTTGTCATCCACATACCAGAGGGTGGCCATCGCACTTTTGGCACCGGCCTTCACCGCGACCCCGGCCAAGCCCAGAGCTGCCCGTTCGTCCCCGACAGCGGTCTGGCACGCGCTCAGGGTGAGGAGTTCCACCGGATTCTCACGGAATCTGCCGATACGGATAAGCCGTTCGAGCTTGTTCAGTGTGAGCCGGTCATTGTAGGTCAGGAGAAACGAGTCCCGGGATGTGCGGTCGAAAACGCCGTGGGTGGCCAAATGCAGGATAGAATACGCATGACGCCTGAACTCGGCGGCCAGATTGTCAATAGTATAGTCCTGATTCTGAAGAACGGCTCTGGCATTCATGATCTCTCCCACATCCCTGAGTTCCGCTTTTACCGAGGGGAGCGGCGGAAAGTCCCGGATCCCCTCGGAGATGCCAGCCAGAAGAATCGGCACGTTTTTCATTTCCGGGGGCCTGGGATCGGTGAGGGTGACACCCGGTATGATGCCGACCGCATATCTTTCAAACAGAAAATGTTCGCCGTCATGCAATGCTGAGAAGGGGATGAGACGAAGCACTCCGTCAGGTGCGGTGATCAGGGTGTCAATCTCCCGGGATATCAGTTCAGTCTCCAGAGGGCGTATCAGCCAGCCATAAAGCTTTTCGGCATTTTTTCGGAACAGATACGCGGCTCGTGTCTGCAACTGCATGCGGAATTGTCTGACAGTTTTGTCAAGACGCTCGGAACTGACAGGAACATGGAACGCCTTTATCTCGTCACCCATATTCAGGAGCAGGGCCAGGCGATCTGACAAGGCAATCGGATAGATGACCGCTGCATGTTCGGGAATGCGGTACGAGATGTTTCCGGAAGACGGGCTCAGGCATTCATCCTGGAAAAAGTCCTGCAACTCGGCTCTTTTCAGAAGTTCCATAGTGTCCATCGCGTCCCGGAGTCTATCTCGCCGATATGTTTCATCGTCAGTCTCGGCCTGTATCAGACGGAGTTCCGCAAGTCCGAGATATACCGGCTTTATCTGCTTGTCAAATATATCTCCCTGAAACCGGTATCCCCTGGACAATTCCCCCCGGATCGGGTTCAGCACGGCCACTGCCTTCTGGAAGGCATTGACGGCCTTATCTGTTTCACCTGTATCCCTGAACAAGCGGCCCAACTGCCACTGCCACAGGTAGAGGATTTCGGGGATGTCCTCCTGGTCGGCAAAGAATATCGCTCTCCGGGTCGCGGGCAGGGCTTCGGTATAACGTCTCTGGTATTCATACCATTGCCCCATATAGCCGTAAGCACAGGAGAGAATCCGGGTGTTTCCGAGAGTGGCAGCGATCTGTTTTGCCCGGTTCAGCAACTGGAAAGTGGTTGCGAAGAGCTGATAGCTGGCAGGTTTCCCCTGTATTCCCTGTCCCATGGAGAGAAGTGCGGAACCGATTTTCAGGAGTTTTGGCCCTTTGTGTCTGTTTATGATTTTTCGGGTGATGCGGGTCAGGGAGATCATATCCGCGGCAGTCTGACAGGTGTCAGGCAGGTTTCCGGCATGGGCCAGGATATCGCACAGAGCAGACGCGATATCTTCCGGAGAACCGGTTTCGGACGCAAGAAAAAGCAGATTCATCAGCAGTGCTGACTTCATCTGATCCGCATCCGCTGAATTGCTGATAAGCGAGAGGCCTTCCGTGTACGCGGGCAAGGCATTCTGAAAGGCTTCATGGGCCGCGTCCGCATTGCCCAGATTGTTCAGAACCGAGCCCAGGACATAATCCCTTTTCAGACCCAAAGGGAGTGAACGGGCTTCCCTGAGTCCTTTTTTCATATAGTTGACCGCGTCTTCCGGATATCCCAGGGAGAGGCGGATATCCCCAAGCCCACTGAGGATCAGGGCTTTCCGATACAGGTCGTCTGATTTTTCGGCAACTGAGAACGCTTCATTCAGAAGGGAGAAACTCTTCTCGTGGAATCCGAGGGTCTGATACACTTGGGCCAGATGCATCAGAATATCCGAATGTGCCGACAGATACTGTTCCTCGTGAGAAAGTTTTGCAGCCTGCTCCCATATCTGCGCGGCATGTCTCAGTTTCCCTGCTTTGTATGACGCTTCTCCTTTGAGAATGAGAGTGTCTCTCTCCCGGTCCTTGGGGTCATCCGGATTCAGGAAGTAAAAACGCGGGGCCGGGCTTCCCTGCAAATCTCCGAACACAAACGCCGCTGCATCCTGACCGGCCATCACCAGGCGGCTCACGGTTTCGCCGGATCGCTGGGCGCAGGGGGTCTTCATCCAGCGGGACGCATCCATGAAGGTCTTGGGCAATACAGCGAGATTACCGCTGATGTCCATATCCGGCGATTCAATGGTCAACTGGCCCGAGGCATCCACGCTGCTGTCGGATGAGGGGATGAAATTCCCCCGGATGTAGATATCGCCTCCCTGCCCATCATGAACACCCGTCTTGATGCGGCTGTTATTCAGAACGACAAATTCCGACTCAATATGAAAACTCCCTTCTGCCTCTTCCCCGCCGTATCTGATGGAGTTGCAGATATCGCTGTCTGACAGATGAATGCGTTCTTCCGCGTCAATGGTCATATTGCCGCCCCCGCCGCTTTGGGATTCGCTTGCCATGAAACTTTCGCCGGACAAATTGACAGTATCCGCGCTGATGTTGATTGTGCCTGCATCCCCGCCATTCGTCTCAGCTTCGGTGACCGAGGATATCCATGCGCGGTCACTCAGTTCGAGTTTCCCTGCGTCCAGATTTATAATGCCGGCGTTCCCGCCGCCGCGGTTTACCGTCCCGATTGCACCGTTGTTGTCAAGAGAGACTTTCTGTACGGAAAGACTTACTTCACCGCCTCTTCCTGAATCCGGTTCCCTGCTGTTCGAGTTGCTGAACACCCCGGTGAACTGACCCGCCACTCCTGAAGCGGTCAATGTGTCTGATACGATTTCGATCTGTCCGCCGTCTCCTGACCCGAAGCTGCAAGCCCTGACAGCGCCGCCGTTGCTCATGCTGATTTCCGGGCTGTCTATCCCAACTGTGCCGCCTCCTCCGGGACCGTATGTGAGCGTCCTGATCTGTCCTCCGTCGGCCAGGATGATCTTCCGGGCATCTATCTCGACTCTTCCGGCATCACCTGCATCAGATTCCTCGCTGAATGTGTTGCTGCCAGGGCCGCTCGGGATGTCCGCATTCATGTTTGCTCCTGAAATATTCAGAAGTTCCCTGACTTTGATGAAAACGGTGCCGCCGTTCCCGGAACTGTATGTGCAGGTTCTGATCGTCCCCGCGCTGGTCATGGTGATCTCCCGTGCTTCTATTTCAACTGTGCCGCCGTGTCCGGGGCCGTAAGTCATCCCCCCAATCTTGCTGCGGTCGGTCAGGATGACCTCTCCCGCGTCTATCCTGATTTTCCCTGCATGGCCGGCGTCGGATTCATTGCTTAGCGAGTTGCTGAGAATCCCGGTCAGAAAATAGTCTCCCTGGCCTATCCCTGTGACTTTCAGGAGATCGTCGACGTTGATGAGAACGGTTCCGCCATTTCCGGATCCGGAGGTGCCGTTGTCAATCAGAGCGCCGCTGTCTATGGTGATTTCCCGGGCATCTATGAGAATGGTTCCGCCATCTCCCGGACCGTCAGAGACACCGCTGATCACGGCTCTGTCACTCAGGGACAGGGTGTCGGCCTGAATGTCAATTCTGCCGCCGCCATGGCTGTCAGTGGTGGCTTTCGATTTTTCAGAAAGGGAAATATGGCCCTTTTTCTCAATTGAGGAAAGAACCAGGCCCGAATCTGTGAGAACGACTTCCCCGGGAGAGGCTGCGGCCGCCATGTTGATCTGGCCGGCCGGTGCTCTGATCTCCCCAGTCTGTACAATTTCTGCCATACTATTTTCGTCAGCATCCCCGGTCTGGTAAAATGTTCCGCTTTTTATCTCAATATCTCCGCTGATGAGAGACAGGGTATTCCCTTCTGACACCTGAAGACCTGTCGGATTTTCGTTCCATTCTGTTTCTGTAATCTCCCCACGGCCCTGAATGGAGACGGAACCCGCATGGTTATCCAGAAAACCGAACGCCGCGGGTGCGGACATGGATATCACATCATCGGCATGAGGCACGGCATAGAATTTGTCGTTTTCACTTAGACGCAGATAATCGGCCGTGCTGGCATGGAACGATCCGCTCAGACTGAGGGACGCGTTCGGGCCGAACATCATGCCGGCTGGATTCAGGAACCAGAGATTCGCGTTCGGAATGGCGGAACCGAGTCTGCCGTCAATCCAGGATGCCGCACCTCCGGTCACGCGGCTGACAATGTTCTGCACCGAATTCGGTCCGGTGAAGGTCGCGCTTTCTCCGGAATGGATGTTGAACTGCTGAAAACTGTGGAACAGATTTGAGCCGGCCTGCTGGCCGTGTTCTGCCCTGATCTTGTAATCCGGGCCGGGCAGGGCGAGCTGGCCGGCGTTTCCGACTGAGCCGTCGAGCTTGATGCCCGCGGAATGGGTCCCGTCAGCATAAGCCGGAATGACGGCGAGCAGGCAAAAAATGGCTGCCCATGACAGTAAAACAGATTTCATTGTCTCTTCCTTATATAAGATTACGCAGGGTAGCAAATAAATTTTCTGATTATAATCAGTAAATTCCAATCAGTTCATTTTGGATCAAAATATGGTAGCGATTCATTTTCCAAAACTGCTTTCATCCCTTTATCTGATGTGACTATAATTAAATTTGCCATTTTA
>JAOZLU010000453.1 GCA_029934695.1 Desulfobacterales bacterium
CCTTATTTCAAGCTTTCTGATTATGCGGCGATCCGAGCAAATTTTATCGGAAATGACGGCCGGAATTCCATAGCATATCTTTATATGGATAAATTAGCTTATGAAGATGCTTTTCCAGACGAAAGAGAAGATTTGCCGCTGACAGACAGGATTGAATACTGGCTGAATGAGATAAGCCCGGGCACAAAATTAAAACCGGGTATAAACCCTGAAATGAGACTGGCCAATATAATGTATTCCTTCAGCCAGGGCAGCGGAGAAACCAGGCCCTTTTGCTCGACCAATGTAGGCTTTGGAATTACCCACATCCTTCCGGTGATTGTGGCATTGATTTCGGCCGAACCGGGGGAATTGATCATCATAGAAAATCCCGAAACCAATCTTCATCCCAGAGGTCAGTCCAAATTGGCCGAACTCATGGCGCTGACTGCACTGAAAGGGGTTCAGTTGTTTGTCGAAACGCATAGCGACCATGTCATCAACGGAATTCGGATAGCCATAAAGGAGACAGATTTGTCTCCTGACAATGTTGCCATCTCCTATTTCCAGAGAAGCAGGGATGAGCATACCACTGAGATTCAGAATATTCGTATTGATAAAAAGGGAAAAATACTGGACTGGCCTGACGGATTTCTTGATGAATGGAATAACTCGTTGTTCAAACTGATATAATGGCATGTTACAATGGATTATAGTATTTTTAATGAGCTTTCTGCAAAAGAGCCGGCAGAGAATGTCCATACAGCAAGAGAATGGATGAAAATTCTTTTAGAAACCTGCAAGACAGCTAAGGAACTCGGTTTCAGGCAGTTAAAAACCAGAGAAGATTTTACTCAGACACTGATTGCGGATCAATATGCCATCTATGACTGGCTCGCAGATAAAACCTGTGTTGACAGCAGTTTGAAAATTCTGCTGAGAGGCCTGATTCAGTCACCCTGTATCGGTTCTGAAATTGATGAGGAAGCCTATCTTCTGATGAAAAAAATCTGCATTGACAATGGAGAAGGCGAGGACGCTGAGGGCTTAGGTGTGGCATATTTGACAGAGACTTTATCCGTTAGCTTTGCCTCTCATTCAAGATGGGAACAAACTGAAATTCCCCTGATTTATACGTTCCAAACTGAAAACGGAAAGTCTGACACGAAGACCAAAAACGTAACCGTCAGACATGCATGCAAACCCGATCACATAGAAACGCACAAATCATGGGCATTGAAATTAAACAGACTTGGATCGCCTCGTCCCTTATCTGACAATCCATTGCCGAGTGTCGAGTTTTCTGATATGCTTGTGAGCAATGATTGGGATGAATTCAGAGAGAGACTGAAAAAATATCCTAAAGAGAAGAATGGAATGATTATCAAAATGGCGGAAAATGTGGCGGAAATCAACGGTTATAAATTCAATCCGGAACTCAGCAGTTGCAATCAGGAACGCAAAGACAGTCTGAGACAGATTTTTGAAGCAGGTAAAGGCAGGGATAAGATATACTTGTCCACAGATTTTGAGAAAGGGGCGTTTGAGGTGTGTGATTACAGAGGAAAACATCTGGGAGAGTACAGTTTTGAAGGAAAACGAACACAACAGGCTGATCGTTCAGGCTCACATGATATCTGTATCCCTAAAAAATTTTTAAAAACCTGATTCTCATCCTTTTTCATCATCAGAAGAACCCAGAAAATATGGTCTGATTATAACTGATTTAAGGGACGAGTGAGTTACGAAAAAATACGAAACCATGATTTATTACAGAAAGGAGATAATCACATAATGAGTAAAACCGCTGAAAATCTTAAAGAAGCACTGGCTGGTGAATCTCAGGCATGTTCACGATACATGGCTTTTTCTGAAAAGGCAGATAAAGATGGGTATCCGGGCGTGTCCAAGCTGTTCAGGGCTGTGGCTCAGGCCGAACTTGTCCATGCCCGTAACCATCTGAAGGCTATGGACGCAATCCAGGGAACCGTGGACAACATAAAGCTCGCCATTGAAGGAGAAACCCATGAATTCAAAAAGATGTACCCCGCCATGATCAAAGACGCAGTGGAGGAAAAGGAGATGGACGCCAGGCACAGTTTTGAATACGCCATGTCCATTGAGATGGTACATGCCAAGCTGCTCAAAAAGGCGCTGGATGATCCCGGGGCCAATGCGGATGCAGTGTATCATATCTGTCCTGAATGCGGGCATACGGTCATGGGCGAAGCACCGAAAAAATGCCCCTACTGCGGCGTGGATGCATCGAAGTTCATTGAAGTTGCCTGAACAGGTGGTGAGGCCGCAGACGGACACAGATGAACGCGCGGACGGCCTGTCTGTCAGCGAGGGCAGGCCGATCTCTCCGCCGGCCTGTGCCGTCTTCTGGGGACTGGTACAGTTCAATGGGAAATCATGTAAAATCAGCCTGTTGCACAGGCATGTCAAAAATCGGACAACCTGCTGTTTTTTTAGACAAATCCGGGTGATTTTCCTGAAAAATCCCATTGAACTGAACCAGTGCCGTTAATTTGCAGGATAAAAGAATCAGGAGGTGAACCATGCATCCGGAAATCCGCTTATCGCAATCTGATCCACATAGCCGACACCTTCTGAAATCAGGAAAGCGAATCCTGCAAGCAGAGCAGAAGCTGTGAGAATGAGAACGATGTTCAGAGCGATATTCAGTATCCGCCGTATTCTGCTTTTCGGGTGCTCCGGCTTCGGACGATGTTTCCCGAACAATTCCAGCAGAAGGGCCAACCCTGCGCTGATTCCCAGCCCTGCGCCGAGGGAAAACAGGAACAGTTTTCTGATATCGGGAGATACCGGTTTCTGAGGCGTTCTTGCCGGTTCCAGGATGCGAAAATTCTGAGGCCCTGATTTCTCCCATTCTGTGACAGCGGTATCCGCATCCAGCTTTTTCTTCAGCAATAACTGATAGGCTCTCTGGATATTCTCACATGCACGATTCAACGTCATCATATACTGCTCAGTTTTTGGCGTATTCTCAATCCGTTTTTCGTAAATGCGTATCTGACGCCGCAGTGCCGAGACATTTTTCCTGTGTTTCTTTATCTCTCTTTTCAACGCGTTATTTTCCGCCTCCGCTGCTTTAAGTTGCTTAGTCTTAGAATATCTGTATTGCCTGGCAAATGCGTCTGTTTTATTTTTCTCCACCTCAACCTGCTTTGCTATGGCCGCAGCCTGTTTTGCAACGCCAGCTTCAAGCTCGCCAAGCTTTGCTTTCATTTTGACAACATCCGGATGCCGTTGCGTATATCTGGCTGTAAGCTTTGCGTATTCTTTTCTCAACCGCTTTAATTTGAGTGACTCGTCCGATGCCGGCGGAACCGTGCCGGGCAGAGGATTGTGGACATACCTTTCCATGTCCTCCCTGATTTTCGCAGCCTCTCCTTCCAGTTGAATCTGACTGATTTTTTTGGTGCTCAGGCTTTCCTGCGCGTTATTCAGGCGATTTCGGAGCTTTTCAAGCATATTCAGGTTGGCATCCAACTTCCCAGAGAGACTTTTTTTATGCTTTTTACGATAGTCTTTAAGGGCATTTTCGACAAGTTCAAGTTCGTATGTCCTGACATTCATTTTTTCTTCGAGCAAAGCTCTCGCACCAAGGAGATTTTCTGTGACGGTTCTGATCCTTTCGTCAATAAAAAAATTCGCCAGGGAACTGACAGCTTTCGCAACTTTTTCCGGATGACTCTCTCTGAGTGAGATGGTGAGCATCGTTTTTCCCTGGACATTTTTCGCACTCGTGGAAAGATTTTTACGCATGAGGACAATCTTCTCATCAGGAAGTATGTCCTCATATTCCGGGCCTGTGAAGAGTTCGGCCGCTTTTATCGCATGATTAAGATATGCACGTCCCTTTATGCTCAGTAATATGAGGGTGGGATTTGTCTCTCCGGATGATTCAGGGATATTTTTGAGATCTGTCAGCATTGAGATTGTTGCAATATAAACTCTTGGAAGGGTGAACAGAAGATAAATTCCCGCTATCATGGAAAGAGAAAATATTACCGTCATAAACTGCCAACGCCTTAAAATCAGTTGGGTGATCGCTTTTGCAGGATTACGCATGGCTCTTACTCGACAGTGCAAAGTCCAAAGTGAAAAAATCAGAATTCCGCTGAAAATGGCCCGGATTTGTCAGTCCGGGCCGAGCAGGTTCAATCTTTTATCTTGCGTATAATTTAGGATATATTACCATAAATCATCACAAAGTGCAATTATTTATTAAATAAAGAAGATTTGCCCAACAGGACTGATTTCCTGATTGACAATATCTTTCCACTCAGATATTAAATCAAAATCAATGGATGAGGATGAAAGGATAAAATGAGACGTATTTCAGAAAAAAAGAGGCCGGAAGCGCGCAGAACAGCTTTTTCCATTTTAAATACACTTGATAAAGGACGCAGGACTCTGGATAACATTATAGAGGAGGTTATTGATGAGGAATCCCAGCTTTCAAGACGGGACCGGTCCCTGGTTTATGCTTTGGTTTATGGTGTTCTCAGGTGGCGCGGCCAGTTGGATTGGATCATCAGCCATTTTTCCAAAACCCGCCTGAACAAGATTGCGCCTGATGTCCTGAATATCCTGCGGATCGGCCTTTTTCAGATCATCTGTCTGGACAGAATCCCGGTGTCCGCCGCGGTGAACACATCTGTGGAAATGACCAAATCCTGCGCCGCGCCCTGGACAGTGCGCTTTGTCAACGGACTCCTCCGCAACGCGGCCAGAGGATATGAGACGGTTCCGTTTCCGGATGCTGATAAAGACCAGGTAGCTGCTTTGGCAGCAGAAAAATCCTTTCCCAGATGGCTTGTGAAAAGATGGCTGAATCGCCTGGGACTTGAAGAAACCGGGCGGCTCTGTGACGCGGTCAACACCATCCCGCCGTTGACTGTCCGGGCCAACACGCTGATGACCACCCGTGAGCAGTTGATGGAATCTCTTGGGCCTGATGTCGGAAAGATGGAACTCACCCCTTACGCGCCGGACGGAATCCGCTTTTCCAATCCCAAAATTTCTGTCCCGGAAATGAAAGCCTTTAAAAACGGGGGATTTCAGGTTCAGGATGAAGCCGCTCAACTGGTGACATATCTTCTGAATCCGCAACCCGGGGAAACGATTTTGGACGCGTGCGCGGGCCTTGGGGGGAAAACCGGGCATATTGCCCAACAGATGAAAAATCAGGGGCATATCCTGGCTCTGGACAAAGACGGGGAAAAGCTTTCACGACTCAGGGCTGAGATGGACCGGCTGGGTGTTTCCATTGTCGAAACTTATGTGTGTGATCTGAATGAAAAGCTTACAGAGCTTCCTTCCAATGTTCCGGAGTTTGATCGTATTCTTTTGGATGCACCCTGTTCCGGTCTGGGCGTTCTGCGACGGAATCCGGATATCAAATGGTTCATGTCGGAAAAAGAGCTGCCGCGTTATAAAGAGCGACAGATAAAATTTCTGGACACTTTGGCACATCTTGTCAAACCTTCGGGGATTATGGTTTATGCAGTATGCAGCACAGAACTGGAAGAAAATGAGTTGGTGGTGACAGATTTCTTGCATCAGCATCCAGAGTATGAAATAATAAATCTCAAATATCGAATCTCAAATAAATCTCAAATGACAAATTCCAAATCTCAAATAAATCCCAAATCTCAAATGACAAATTCCAAATCCCAAATAAATTCCAAATCTCAAATGACAAATTCCAAATCCCAAATAAATCCCAAATCTCAAATGACAAATTCCAAATCCCAAATAAATCCCAAATCTCAAATGACAAATTCCAAATCCCAAATAAATCCCAAA
>JAOZLU010001025.1 GCA_029934695.1 Desulfobacterales bacterium
TTCGGGACAATCTTTTTGATATGCAAAAAATCGCTCGCTGCACTCGCTTAATTTTTGCACTCCGGACAATCTTTTTGTTAAGAGCTGTATATTATTTTCCAGTCTGTCTTTTTGATAAAATTGGAAAAATATTCCAATCTTTCAGAGCGCTGGAATTTGTGTGAAGTTTTGCCTCCGCCAGTGAAGTCTTTTATACGGTCTGGGTCAGGTGTTTTGGTTGTAAATGCATCGGACCGGGGGTATATCCCTTTGTTGATTTTTCTTCTGTCTCTTTTTCTTACTCTTTCAGCCGCCTTTCGGGTTTCATACTGTCCCATATAAGCGATCCATCGGCCTTTGCTGGTCTTTGCGAGATAAACAGAGGAGAGGCCCTCGCGCTTCAGTTTTTCAAGCCCTTCATCCGCTTTTTTCTCCGAATAGTAGGATGCCAGTTGGATTGTATAGAACAGAAGCGGTTTCGGAGGTTCAGGCCGGATTTGCAGTGCTTTTATTGCTTCCAGCGTCGTCTTGATCCTGTATTCCTGTTTGCAGGTTTCGGCCAGATTGTTTTCAGAGATGATATATGCTTTTCCTTTTTCCAGCTCGGACACTATTTTTTGTGCGGCATTCAGTTCCATTTTACTGTCATATATATGCACAAACCAGTTCTCAACATCTTTGTCAGCTTCTTCTCCCCCGTTTTTCAACTCATCAGACAACTCATCAAGCAAAGTCTTTCTTTCCTTTACCTCAATATCAGACTCTCTTAACTTGCCAGCCATCTCCTCAGCCTTTTTTTTCTCCAGAAATGCGCCAGCCAGAACTGAAAAATATGACAGTTTTGAGATGCTGGTGACTGTTGCCATCATCATTTCCGGGTCTTCTTCTTTAAACTGACTCAGGTGTCTGAATGCCTCATTTTCATTTTTATATTTGCCGATCAGTATGTTATGCCATGTCTCTTTTTTCCCGGATGTCTCATACTTGGATGATGCTTTGTGAGCATATACTTTGTTTCCCTCTTTTCTTTTTGCCAATTCGTTGACGATATCCTGCTTAGGCAACTCATCGTTTTTCACTGCTTTTATTTTCAAACCGGACAGCAGTTCTGCAATCCCGTCCTTTTTTTCAAAAGACCCGAGCAGTATCGAATAAAACACCTCACTTGAACATGCCTTGTCAACGGACTGTTCAAATACCCAATTTCCCGGTTCGGTCTCTGCGAGATGCAGAAGAACTTTTTCTTTTTCGGTTTTCCGGGATTTTTGATAAGCACTTTGTGCGAGTCTCCTTTTTGAATGGCGTTTTTCCGTCTGAGATTCTAAGGCCTTTTTCCGCTTCGGTTGAATGATAATTTCCGGTTTTGCAGGTTCAATGGGCAAGCTCGTCTCAGGATATGTTTTTGCAATGGCGCTCGGCGTGTAAAATATGGCCGATGCAAGGGATTTCTCCTCTCTGCTGACTATCGGCGGCTGTCTGAAATCTCCGGGAACGGACATCATTCCCCCCACGATCCACCCGAGAAAAAAGATCAGGGTCATCAGCGAGGTGAGACTCATGAAAAGTAATCTGATTCTGTTTTTATCGAAAGAAAAATTGTAATGCATGATAT
>JAOZLU010000454.1 GCA_029934695.1 Desulfobacterales bacterium
ATCAAAAGAAGAACTGAAAGCCTTGGGCCTGAAGGTCGGGGCTGAACCTGAGCCGCCTGAGTCTGAGCCTGAATCTGAATATCAGGATCATGAGGCTACTGTTGCCATATCAAAAGAAGAACTGAAAGCCTTGGGACTGAAGGTCGGGGCTGAACCTGAGCCTGAGCCGCCTGAGTCTGAGCCTGAATCTGAACATCAGGATCATGAGGCTACTGTTGCCATATCAAAAGAAGAACTGAGAGCTTTGGGACTGGAAGCTGGGCCTGATGATGACTCTCAGGATCATGATGAACCTGCTCTGTCGCCTGAGGCTGTCACCCCTGATATTGGCACTTCCCCCAAGGAAGAATCCGTTCCATCGCCGCCTGAGCCTTCCCCGCCTGCGGCCTCTGCGGAAGAAGCGGATGAGACATCTGAGGAGGTAAGTGCTGCTCCGGATTCTGAGGAGGTAAATACTGCTCCGGATTTTGAGGATACTCTGCCAGGGGAGGATCCTGCAAGTGTAGATTTTGGGTCCAAAGAGTATGCGTCTTCGGAACTGGAAAATACATACTATCGGAGATCAGTCAAAAAACAGCATGGAGGCGGTAAATACAAATTTCAGAGGAACATTGTTTCCGGGGGCATGGGCTCGATACTGAAAGTGCTGGATCAGGATTTGCAGCGTTCATTGGCAATGAAAGTCATTTTGCCCAAATTCAAAAAAAAAGACGGTATCCTGACAGACTTCATATCAGAGGCAAAAATTACCGGTCTGCTCGAACATCCCAATATTATTCCGGTTCATGAACTGGGACTGACCCGGGACACCGGCCTTTTCTTCACCATGAAACTGCTGAGTACAGGAGAAGCATTAAATGATGTTTTAAATGAAATTAAGCAGGGAAAGCCGGAATATGTCGAAAAATATACGACCTATCGCCTCCTGAATATTTTCCGGAAGGTTTGCGACTCGGTATCCTTTGCCCATTCCAAAAGCATCCTCCACCAGGATATCAAACCTCATAACATCATGGTCGGTGAGTACGGAGAGGTGCTTCTCATGGATTGGGGAATAGCGACGTTTTTCGGTGATCCTGAACAGGAAAATGACCCGGTGATGAGAGAATTTCGGGAAGATATCATGAATTTTTCAAAGGGAAAAGATGATATCATCAAGGGATCTCCCACTTATATGGCACCGGAACAGGTCAGCGGTGATCCCCGTCTTTTGGATAACCGAAGTGATATTTTTCTTCTCGGGTCCACCCTTTATCATATATTCACCTTTGAGCCGCCTTATTTTGGCAAGAATATTTATGAAATTATTCAGAAAGCCGAAAGCGGTGACCTTCTCTCTCCCCAGGACCGAAATCCGGCCAGACAGATTCCCGAAGAGATATGCCGAATTATAATGAAAGCCATGGCGCATAAAAAAAAGGATCGCTATCAGTCTGTTGAAGACATGGCACAAGATATAGATGATATCATATCGGGGAAATGGTCACAGCAGGAGAAAAAAATGTTCGCGGCCGGCGAGATGCTCATGCGCCAGGGAGAAACCGGTGAGGAGGCATATCTGATCCTTACGGGCAAAGTTCAGGTTTTTATAGAATCAGACGGTCGCAAAGTGGTTCTGGCGACGCTTAAAGAAGGGGATGTCATCGGAGAAATGTCCCTGATATCAAAAGAGAAACTGACACGATCTGCAAGCGTCGAAGCTATAGAGGAAACTGAAGCAGCGGTACTGACCAAGCATGTGATAGATCAAAATCTCAAAAAGCTTCCGCCTTATATGGAAAAAATTGTCTCCACATTGACGGATCGTCTCCGGACAGCAAACGAAAATGTTCATCCTCATGTGTCAGACGATTCTGCCTATTATATTCTTAAACAGCTTCGCCTGACTTTCAGGGACCGATCCAACAACAAGGTCGAGAGTTTCAAAATGCCGGCTAAGGAACTGGTGAAAGAAATAGCTGAAGATCTGGGGATATCCACTCAGAAAGTGAAAAAAGTGTTGAACAAAGCACTGAAGGCGAAGCTTATTACCGGCAAAAAAGGGATGGTTCAGATTCCTGATATTGTTGAGTTGACCCGATTTACCGAATTTGAAAAACCTTCAACGGAATAAAGGCAATTGACAATTGGTTGCCAGCCTTCTAAAAACCGAATTCACCTACTATCCGTTGAAAAACCTGGAAAATATGAACCATATCGCGTCATTGCATATTGACAGTTTCAAAGATATCCTTGTCAACAAGCTCTGTGCGATTGCCGACAGGACTGATGTCAAAGACTATGCGGATGTCTATTGTGCGGCCAGAGATGAACCGGAACTGCTGGGCCAGTTATTCCACGCGGCCCGGGACAAATGTGAAATCAGCGGAATCCGCCATATTCTTCAGTACAGGCTGCTGCGAATTCCCGAGGGCATTGAAAGACTCAGGCTGAAAACGGAACTCAGTCCTGCTGATATGGAAAAAATGCTGATTATAATGGATTCAGAGGAGGCTGCAATTCCAGCATGCCGTCTTATGCCCGATATCTCACACAAAGGCACAGAGGGCACAGAGACAGGATAAAGGCGGCACATAAAAATTTATGCCGGGCAGCCTCCCCGCATCCGTTATAATCAGCTTTTCTCTGTGCCCTCTGTGCCTCTGTGTGAGATATCGGCGTGTGACTGAAATTGCAGCCTCCCCGCATCCGTTATAATCAGCTTTTCTCTGTGCCCTCTGTGCCTCTGTGTGAGATATCGGCGTGTGACTGAAATTGCAGCCTCCCCGCATCCGTCATAATCAGAAAAATTGTTTACGGACTTTGTGAAAACAGTGGTAAAACGGACTTGACATAAGTGCCACGGCGGGTCAGGCTGACAATCGCTCTTTCCGAACCGAGAAAAGGCAACGCATATTTTTTCACCGTCAGAGAGAAATAATCTTTACTGGTCACTTCCAACGGATTTGACGTTCCTGAAACTTGGAATGTTCGGGACAGCACCGACTCAATTTCCGCGTCCGTCACCTTTCCTTTTAAAGCGATCAGCATCCCGCATTCCGCAAGCAAAGGCAATGCCATCCGAACAAACTCATCCAAAGAAGCAAGGGCACGGCATATAACCACATCAAAAGCATTTGCAAATTCCGGCGATTTGGCGATTTCTTCCGCCCGGACATGCCTCGCCTCAATATCCCCAAGGCTGAGGCTTCTGATGATATGCTGCTGAAAACTGACCTTTTTCCGGGACGAGTCAATCAGCGTGACCGATAAGGACGGAACCACCACTTTCAGCGGAATTCCGGGAAAACCGCCGCCTGAGCCGATGTCAAGCAAAGACGCGTTCAGAGGTATCATGGACGCTGCGGCAATCGAATCCAGGAAATGCTTGACAGCGACCTCCGCAGGGTCTGTGATGGCAGTCAGATTTATCTTCCGGTTCCATTTTGAAAGCTCAAGGGCATGCAAGGCAAACAAGTCGCTTTGCTCCTGATCAACAGCTATGCCAATAGTCTTGGAACCGTCTCTGATAAGATTCTTCCATTCTGCTGAACCGAGTATCATATCATTTTTTAAACTGGAAATGTAAACGCAAACGTAAACTTGAACATCAAGCCTCATCAAAATCCATGAGAATGGTAATATCGCCTCCGCCTTCCATCAAGACCTTCGCACTCGGGTATTGTTTTTTGAAAACATGGATCATGGCGGAATTCTCTCTCAATACCGTTGCGGAAAATCCTCTGTAATTATTCTCTTTGGCAATCTTTTCAAGAACTTCAAGAAGATACGAAGCGATTCCCATGCCCTGGAAATCCTCACGCACAACAAAAGCGGCCTCGGCTCTGGTTTCGTCCTCCATCGCGTAAGATCCGATGGCCATAATCTCCTTATGCCCCCTGCTTTGCACAAGGCCGATAATGGACATATTTTTCTTATAATCCACACTTGCCCATTGCTGCTGTATCACCTCGTGTGAGAAAAGCTTCATTCTGTAAAAGAACCTGTAATAAATGGTTTCTTCCTGAAGAGAATAGAAAAAATTCCTGGAAGCGAATTCATCTGACGGGAGAAGCGGTCGGAACTCGGCGATTTTTCCATTTTTCAGCCTGAGCGTACTTTTATAACCTTCCAGAAAAAGAAGATCATCCTGAGAAGGAGGCAGTTGGTCCGCAAAAATATAGTGGCGTTTCTTGGCCACTGCAATCAGCTCCTCACGGAACTTGGGATGGGCAATCTGCGCCAGCTCCATCACTCTCTGGGAAATCCCCTTTCCCTGAAGTTCCGCAATACCATATTCAGTGACAACAAAGTTCACGTCTCCCCGGGTGGTGGCCACGCCGGCCCCCTCGCTGAGATGAGAAACAATACGGGACACATTGCCATTCTGAGCTGTTGACGGAAGAGCAATGATGGCAAACCCGCCTTTTGACATGGCACTTCCACGGAGAAAATCAACCTGATCGCCAATGCCGCTGTAAAACATGTATCCCACGGAATCAGTGCATATCTGGCCGGTCAGATCAACTTCCAGAGCAGAACTGATGGAAATCATGTTGTCATTGCGTGCAATAATCCTCTGAGCATTCACATATTCGGAGGAACGGAAATAGAAGACGGGATTGTCATCCACATACTGATAAAGCTTTTCCGACCCCATGCACAGGGAAGCAACGATTCTGCCGGGAATGAGCGTTTTTTTTCTGCCGGTAATCACTTTTTTTTCTATCAGGGGAATAAAACTGTCTGTTATGAGCTGAGTGTGAATACCCAGATTCTTCTTGCGATCAAGATATTGCAAAATGGAATTGGGCAGATGCCCGAAGCCAATCTGAAGCGTGGCACCGTCATCCACCAGTTGGGAGACATAATGCCCGATTCTTTTTGCAATTTCATCATCTTTTGTTCCCGGCAGGGCCTCCACAAGAGGTTCTTCATGCAATACGAAATAATTGATGTCATCCATATGGACAAAGCTGTCCCCCCGCGTTCTGGGCATTCTGGGATTCACCTGTGCAATGACAAGTTTTGCATTTGCCATGCCCGCCCGGGTAATATCCACCGATACCCCCAGGCTGCAATATCCGAACCTGTCAGGAGGACTCACCTGGATCAGCGCGACATCCAGACCAATGCGATGGCTGTAAAAAAGTTTGGGAATATATGAAAGGTAAGAGGGGATATAATCTATTTTGCCCTCAAAAGCCGCTTTTCGCATATAAGCGCTGATAAAAAAAAGTTTCAGGGAAAAACGTCTGAGAAAAAATTCGTCATCAACAAACTGGGAAAATGTTGAGGAAAGCATCTGATAGACGATAATATCCTGCAACATTATATTTCCCACCATGGCCTTGATCAGATGCTGGGGTTCTCCGCACCCCGTGCCGACAAAGACACGGCTGCCCCCTTTAATTTTTGAAACAGCCTCCTCAGCGCTGACCACCTTTTCAGGACAATGCTCATTTAAATTCATTTGTCATCCTTTTAAAAAATTGTTTAATATTAGACTCGTCCCCCTGTCCGGCTCGGATTGCCAAATCTGAGCCGGCGGGATTTGCCAATCCGACGGGAGCAGAGTGGGCCCTTTCTTACACACAATCCTTGTAGATGATCTCACCATTTTTTCATTTTCACCTGCTGTAAAAACAGGCAACAATAAAATCAAAAACCTCATCAAAATTCGTCGCATGCGTCTTGAATCTCGGTTCTTTCTGAATGACATGAAGGTGGCATTCCTCATGCACCACAGCTCTGTGATGTTCCGGGTCCCGGTCATAGCGGAAATGAAAATGACTCTCCGGTCCCTCATAATG
>JAOZLU010000455.1:0-2009 GCA_029934695.1 Desulfobacterales bacterium
GATACATATCTTCAAAATTGATTTTGGCAGGTACAAGCTTTGCCAACTTGAAGTCTGGTGCAATATATTTTTCTTTACTTTGAATCCACTCTGCCATCATAGATGGAGAGCCATATTTATAGTATTCTCTGCCCTTAATAAAAAAACCTATAAGCCAATGTTTGTTTTCCCATTTTCGTATATGATCAGGCCCAAAGTCTCTTACTGTGGTAACTGACCCTTGTGATGTTGTTTTTAGCTCAAACGGAATAATTTTTCTATCTGTTTTCAGAAAAGCATCTACACCAGACCGTCCCTCTGTTTTATCTTTATAAAGGTCGAACAGGGCGATCATTGCATCTTCTCTATCGTCGTCTTGAAAATTCTTTGCCATTTTATTCCTTATTGTTCAGCATAACAGTGCGCTTCAGCGTACTTTCGCTTTCAGCCGGGGAATTTATTCCCCGGCTTTTCATTTCTTATTCATGGCATTTTCAAAAACCTCGTATTTGAAAGAACAACCCAGAGACACAGCATGACAAAGGCCGGAATAAGGAAATAACTGTAAAGTTCGCTGTATTCGGCAAATGTCTCCACTTTAACTTCGGTTTTTTCCAGTCTGTCAATGGTTTCATAAATCTTTTGCAGGCCTTGGGTATTTTCTGCCCTGAAATACAATCCATTGGTTTTTTGGGCAATATCTCTGAGTGTATCTTCGTCAATATCCACCTGCTGGTAAATATACCGTTCACCGAAAAAAGGGTCTTTGATCAGAAACGGAGCCTTGCCCCGGGTTCCCACGCCGACAGTATAAATCTTTACACCTTTCTGCACTGCAATTTCAGTTGCCGTTTCCGGAGATAATTCGCCAGCATTGCTCTGCCCGTCCGTGAGCAGGATGATGATATTCGTTTCGCTTTTGATATCTTCTAACCGTTTCAGGGATATGCCGATGGCATCACCGATGGCGGTCGCCTTTCCTGCGGCCCCGATTTGCAGGCGTTCAAGAATGGAAGCAATGGTATTGTAATCCCGTGTCAGAGGCAACTGTGTGTAGGCTTCGGAGCCGAACACCACTGTGCCGATTCTGTCGCCGTTTCTTTTTGAGATAAATTCCTGTATGACACCTTTGACAGCTTCGAGACGGTTGACAATTTTGCCTTTCCGCCTGAAATCAAGCGCGGCCATACTTTCAGAAAGGTCAACTGCAAGCACGATATTGATTCCCTCTGTCAGCACGTTATGCCGCTCGGTTCCGGACTGGGGCCTGGCCATGGCAATAATCATCAGGCATAAGGCCGCGTATTTCAGAACCGGCAGGAGTCGTTGAATAATTAAAAAAGGAGACGGCGAAAGATTGCGAACCGCAGACAAGCTGGACGCGCCCATAACAGGATGGGTCCGTTTGCGGGTTCTGTAAAATATCGCCGCGAGAATTGCTGCAAGCAGCAGAAACATATAGGGTGAGGCAAATCTGAACATAGAAAGTTTTAGGTTTTAAATTTTAAGTTTTAAGTTTTAGGAAAACTGAACATCTCATTGGTCCAAAAAACGTCCGTCAGGAGTGACTCTGAAATAATTTCCTCTTCCATAAGGTTTGAACTGTACATCCCAATGCTGTTCTTCTTTATGCCATAGCCAAAGTTGCTTTTTACGATCTTTAAAACCCCGTCTGTCGTCTGAATAACGCTCTGTTGGAAAATCTGCCAACTTCTCTGAATAATAGCGTTTGGGCGGAAGATAGGGACATCTGCCATTTCTGGGCAACCCGTGTTTCAACCACGGATCATCTTTCTCACGCTGTTCTCTGATCCAGTCAGCATTTTCCCTTACATGGTTGGGGCTGCTGGCGTGATACGTTGTTACCGCATTTCCATTTGTCTGAAGATGTATCTGACTTTCATTCCATTTCGGATCAGAGTTGAGACTTAATGCCAATGCGTCGAGTAAATACGCTATGCCCAGACCGGATGAGAATTTTCCATTATGACTGAATTCGGACAAAATATACTGATCTTCAATTTCAGTCT
>JAOZLU010000455.1:2109-4038 GCA_029934695.1 Desulfobacterales bacterium
GAAACGGCTTTTGGATGAAGCATACCTTTCAATGGTTTAATCTGACGGCCGAATGTTGCTAAAAAGTCAATGGCATATTCCCCATGAGTCCCTAATTGCCGATGTTGCCGTACCTGGAAATCTGATTTTTCTGAGGAAACACGAGGCCCCAACCTTTCAGCGTGAAGATACTGAAAGTCATCGCCCAAAAGGGAATGAGCAAAGATATCGGGTGAAACAGATGCTGATGCCGAATTTAATACAACAGATGCTGTCAAATTTAATATATCAGCTTCACGATTATATTCAAAATTCCACTGGCTGGCTGAACCATTTGCCCACCGTAAATCAAAACCGATGCTATCTTCTTCTGCATTTTCATACAATGCATCTCTGGCTGTGCCGATATTTACCAAATCACCATTTAAGGCTAAACCTGTGTGGGGCAATAATCCCTGATGATAAGATTGCCGTAAAAGCAGCAATGCCTGCAACACAGAAGATTTACCCTGCCCATTCAGACCTGACAACAGAGTCAGAGGAGCAAACTCTACAGTTTGATCAACAAAACATTTGAAGTTGCGTAAGTGAAGCGATTGAATCATGCTAAAACCTCCCTGATCAGATTTTCGATATACTCAAAGCGTGTTTTTACCCTGCTCGGAGTCCCAGTAGCCACAGATATGGCATTGTCAAAATACCGTTTTTTCATTATTTTAATAAACTCATCTATAACCTGCTCTCCCTTTTTCACCAATACTTCAATCTCGTTATCGGTGAGTTTGTCAATATTGACTGCCCATGCTTCAAACAACGGTTTGCTGACATGTGAGTACTGTCCTTTTCTGCTATATATCTTTCGGAAAGCCCATTGCCCGAAAATATAATGGGCAACCTTCATCGCCCGAAGAAAACGGTTTTTCCAGTGTTCCAGTTCTTCCTGGCTCATCTTGTTTAATTTATCTGTATGCTCATTGAGAAACACAACAAGATTTGTCCGATATTCTGTATAAGGCGTTATGGAGAACGCTAAAAATCGGAGTACCATTTCCCGATCCGTCATCCGCTTGTCACGGATACTGTTATTCGTGGCTCTTTTGAATTCCTCTGAGCCAGCCAGTTCAGCCAAAAATGAATTTGCCTTCCCCGGGTGAAGGGCATGGCGGATTTCCTGTGGTGAAAGAGGCAATCCCCCTGTATTAATTCGTTTGAAAAGGCTATATCTGACTTCAGGGGGTGTGCCTTTGTCAATTTTATAGACGGTCACCTGGGTTTCATCAATACGGCGCTGAAGAGAACGCAACAGATTATTATGCGTTTTGCCATTCAACTCTTCTCCCAGGTACTCCAGGTCACGCAGTTTGAGATCATTGCGTAAGACAAACCGTTCAACCGTACTCAGTCTTTGCAGGCCGTCAATGACCAGCCATTCATCATCATTTGTCGCATCCATATAAAAAGCAGGCAGAGGAAATCGGATAAGCATTGACTCAATCAGCCTGCTTTGCGCCCCATCTTTCCAGACAAATTCACGTTGAAACTCAGGGTCCAGTTTTATTTCCTTATTTTTAATTCGTTTGAGAAGTTGGCCAATTGACAAAATACTTGTGGAAATTCGGATTGAGCCGGGTGCAAAAGGTGAGGTTATGAGTTCCTCGCTGTCTGTGTCTTCCGGTTCAATGCCCGTTTCCCCCTCATCAATATCATAAATTTCGTTTTCCATTTTGCAAATCACCTCTTTTCCCAAATATCAGGTTTTCTCCATGCCGGACGGAATTTGCGATCCCGTCAGAATCATTCCGACGCTCCGGTGGCAGGGCGGAAATGTTGCGGACGGGATTGCAAATCCCGTCCGGCCCGAATTACCTCTTTTCTTTTACTTCACTGCTCACTGCCAACTGCTCTGTTGTCTGTTTTACAAAACTTCTCACAAAGAACAAGTCTTTTTCC
>JAOZLU010000455.1:4138-5792 GCA_029934695.1 Desulfobacterales bacterium
CAACTGCTCTGTTGTCTGTTTTACAAAACTTCTCACAAAGAACAAGTCTTTTTCCATTTTATTTTCAACAGGCAGACTTCCTGCGAATTTGACAGGATCAGTCGAATGAAACAGTTTTCTGAGATTCTGTTGTAATTCTTTATCCAATTTCAGTTCTTTAATTCTCGGCAAAAATTCTTCTGTTGTCATTTCCGGGGCATTGATGCTGTACCGCCCCTCAATATAGGCCCTCAGTATGGCTGAAAGCCGAAAATAAAATTCCTTTCCGTCAATTATTTCCACATCTGTCAGCTCGTCCAGCAACGCAAACGCGGCCTCATCAGGAGACAGGGTGACAATCGTTTTCTCTTTTATCCGTTTTTTTCGTTTTTTCAAATAAAAAAATACAGCAAAAATCAATGCCAGAATCAGCACCGCACCAAGCGCATAATAGAGCAGGGTCAGATCCACACCGATATTCTCCAACGATTTGATGTCATGAATATCGGTCATTTCAACCGTTTCCTGTTCTTCTGCACTTTCCGTGTCTCCGGGGATAGCAGGTTCCGAGCCTGATTCTGTTTTTACACTTGGACTTTCTGCTTTTTCAGAAACAGCGTCCTTTTGCTGTGCAAAAGCAGTCATGCTGAAAAAAAATATACAGCAAAAAATTATAAAGACATTTCGGGCCATTATCATTTTCACAAACCTCTTAAACCTTAAACCTTAAACCTTAAACCCTTACCGCTTCCTCTTTTCCCGATAATGGAAATATCGTTTCAGTGCATCTGCCACTGAGCCTGCGGTGTCTATTTCGATACAGTCAATATCTGCGGATTTCAATGTTTCAAGGCTGTTTCTGTATTCACGGGTTTTCATCGCATTAAACTTACGCCGCGTCTCTTCATCCGATGCATCAAGATAAAAATGCTCGCCGGTCTCAAAATCCTCAAGGGCAAGTATGCCCGCCTCCGGGAGTGAAAATTCTCCCGGATCAGAAAGCAGAACGCTGATGAGTTCATGCTTTTTTGAAGCCAGCCTGAGCTGACGCAAATAATCTTGTGACAAAAAATCGGAAATCAGGAAAGAAACTGTTTTTTTTCTGCAAACTCTGCCGAGATATCCCACAGCGTTTTGGATATCGGTTCCTTTATATTCCGGTTTGAAAGTAAACATCTCCTTGATAACCCGCCAGACATGGGAGGAGCCTTTTTTCGGAGGAATGTATTTTTCCACCCGGTCGGTAAACAGAATCGCACCCACCTTGTCATTATTCCGGATGGCGTTAAACGCTAGTATAGATGCGATTTCAGCGGCCGTTTCCATTTTCAGATTTTCGGTGGTCCCGAACTGGCCGGACGCGCTCATATCCACCAGCAGCATGACAATCAGCTCACGCTCTTCCCGATAGACTTTGATATACGGCCGCCCCATGCGGGCTGAAACCTTCCAGTCAATGTTTTTGACCTCGTCCCCGGGGGAATACTCCCGGACTTCCTCAAATTCGATGCCGGAACCGCGGAACACGGATTTATACTGGCCGGCCATCATGGTATTCACGATGCGGCCGGTTTTGATATGTATTTTCTTGATTTTTTTTATGATTTCAGGGGACAGCATTTTCTGACCTTTTCAATGGGTTTTCTTCAATAAGCGTCCTGATTCCTTCAATAAA
>JAOZLU010001026.1 GCA_029934695.1 Desulfobacterales bacterium
GCGTTCATCCGTGTTCATCCGCGGTTTGTGAAAGCTGTTTTCCCGGGAAAAAATCCCGGGAAACTTTTGCCCAGGTACTTAATTATTTAAGGATAAAAAATGGAATTTGAATCTGTCATCGGGCTTGAAGTCCATGCCCAGTTAAAAACCAGAACAAAAATTTTCTGCAACTGCTCAACCGCTTTCGGTGCTCCACCGAACACACATACCTGCCCTGTCTGTCTGGGGATGCCGGGTGTGCTTCCTGTGCTGAACAAAAAAGTGGTTGAATACGCCATCCGGATGGCCATTGCAACCAATTGTACCATTGCCCGTGAAAGCAGATTTGCACGAAAGAACTATTTTTACCCTGATCTTCCCAAAGGCTACCAGATATCCCAGTACGAGCTGCCCATTGCCGAATTCGGGTATATTGATATTGAACAAAACGGCAATAAGAAGCGGATCGGCATTACACGGATACATATAGAGGAAGACGCGGGGAAACTCACACATGATCCTAACCGGCCGGTCAGTATGGTTGACTTCAACAGAACAGGGGTCCCGCTTATCGAAATCGTGAGCGAGCCGGATATCCGGTCCCCGGAAGAGGCCGGCGCGTATCTCAGACACTTGCACTCCGTTGTGCGTTATCTTGATATCTGTGACGGGAACATGGAAGAGGGCAGTTTCAGATGTGACGCGAATGTGTCTGTCATGCTCAAAGGCTCAGAAACCTTTGGCACTCGCGCAGAACTGAAAAATCTGAATTCTTTCAAGCATGTTGAAAAGGCCATTTATTTTGAAACAGAACGGCAGAAGGATATTGTATTGGACGGGGGCGAGGTGATCCAGGAAACACGGCTGTGGGATCCGGCCAAAAGCGTGACAACATCCATACGTACCAAGGAGGATGCCCATGATTACCGCTATTTCCCAGACCCGGATCTGCTGCCCCTTGTGGTGGATGATGACTGGGTTGACAGGGTTAAGGCGACGCTCCCCGAACTTCCGGATGCAAGAATGAAACGGTTTGTCAGAGAATTCAGCCTCCCTCCTTATGACGCTGGGGTGCTGACATCAAGCCGCGAGATTGCAGATTATTTTGAAGACTGTCTGAAAGTGTTCCCAGAGCCAAAGCAGGTAAGCAACTGGGTGATGGGGTCTCTTCTGGGGCTGCTGAATGCTGAGGGTAAAAGCATTGAGGATTCACCGATTCCAGCCCATGACCTCGGCGCGCTTTTAAAGCTTATGGACGAGGATGTTATCAACGGCAGGATGGCAAAGACCGTGTTTGAAAAAATGGCTCAGACGGGCAAAACTCCGAAAACAATCATCAAAGAAGATGGGCTTGTTCAGGTTACAGATGCTTCTGCCATTGAGGCGATTGTCTCAGAAGTGCTTGCGCGCTCTCCCAAGGAGATCGAAGATTACAAAAACGGAAAGACCAGGGTGATCGGCTTTTTCGTCGGGCAGGTGATGAAGGCGACCAAAGGCAAGGCAAATCCGAAAATTGTCAATGAGATTCTGAAAGACAAGCTCAGTTGTTAAAGGCCGATAAAAAATGTAAAATGTAGGGTGGGTGAAGCGAAGCGTAACCCACCATTT
>JAOZLU010000456.1 GCA_029934695.1 Desulfobacterales bacterium
CCACATACAAGGCAGAGCCGTACTGCTGGCTTCTTCGATGAAATATCCTCTGCTGCTTTGTAACGTCTCTGATTTCCTGATTCATTGGAATTTTTCCTCCGTCAATGATGAAATGATAAGAGTATGCATATAGCGTCAACAATATCGGCTGCCAGAATACTTTTTGCCGATCCTGTGTCAATAAGAACATCCGGAATATCTGTCACGTTTCCCTGATAAGTGGCGGTAACGCTTACAAAGAGAAGATTATGTCTCAGTGAAAATTTCATTATTCGCTCCGAATTCCTGCCCACCGTCGTTCCCGGATATTAAGCACTTCGTGACAGGTATGGATAAAGTAGAACTCCCGCAGGGGATACTGCCGATGAAGACGGCGGTATGTTTTCATTGCCGAGGCTCCGTCAAGGCAGGTTTCGATAACGGCCATCCGGTCGAGATGCCGTTGCATGTCCGGCGTGGTATGCGCTTCCAGAGCTTCGACAATGAGCCATTGATCGGAATAAGCCTTCCGAATATCCGTCCATATCATTTTTTGCTCCTTTATATATTATGATCAACAAGAAAACTCTTAAAGACAGCTATCATGCCATATACTTAAAAAATAGTAAACTGTTTTTTGAAAACTCAGGAAGATATCAAAAAGAACAGAAAGTGGCAGGAAAGAATAACGTCACCTCGCGATTTTGCTTGCATGTCACATATTATTCAGGTATCTTGCCAATCTCAATCCGATGGTTCGGATTTACCAATTTGAACTGTATGCAGGACAAAAATCGGGAACAGACCAGAAACCCGGCTTTTTACCCCAAACGGATACTCTGCGATCCCTTCGCGTCCTCTGCGTTGAAAACATATTGCTGGTTCTAACGGTTTTTGTGGTTTCCGATATGATCCGCAGATGAACGCAGACAGACGCTCACGGGGGTCAGAGTGCGGGAGCATCAGCGTTCATCTGCGGTTTGCAGGGATCATAGCTGTCTGAAATCTTATGCAGCCACAAAATCCGTTAGAATCAGACATATTCAATCACTTACGGAGTTACTTTCAACTTTTTACTGACCTTCAAAGGAACATAAATAAAATGATTATAAACAAACCCGGAAATGTTACAGACAGAATCGTATTGCTTGGCCGCAACGAGTCAAGTGTGTATATTCTGAAAGGTAAGGATGAATACGCCCTTCTGGGGGGCGGCATGGTCTGCATTGTTCCTGAAATGCTTGAGCAGTTAAAGACGTTCGGGATCAAAGAGGAAAAGATAAAACGGATCATCATTCTTCATTCCCATTTTGACCACTGCGGAACAGTTCCTTTTTTTAAGAAACGCTGGCCATGGGCAAAAGTCACTGCCTCGGCAAGGGCAAAAGAGCTTTTGTCTCTCCCCAAGGTGATCAGAACAGTTGACTTCATGAACCAGGCACTTCTTCAGAAATACGGGCTTCAGAAAGAGGCTGAAGAACTGGGCCTTGGTTTCTCCGGTATTGATGTTGAAGAAGTGGTAAAAGACGACGATATCCTTTCCTGCGGAGATCTGACGATGAAAGTGATTGAAGTCCCTGGACATTCTTCATGCTCCATAGCCGTCTGTGTGCCGGAAGAAAAGGCCATGTTTGCCTCTGATGCCGGGGGAATTCCTGTCGGAGACAAGGTCTTTACGGCAGCAAACTCCAATTTTGACAAGTATCAGGAAAGTCTCAGCAAGATGGCAGCATATCCCATTGAAGTGCATCTTGCAGAGCATTACGGTGCAATGACCGGCGAAGATGGGCGCAATTTTCTGCAAAAAGCAATGGTCGCGGCCAAAGAAAGCAGAAGCATTCTGGAAGAATCCATTTTGCGTACCAAAGATGTGAAAAAGAGCGTCGAAGAAATCACAGACAGGCTGATGGATGAGACTCCGGAAGATTTTCTTTCAAGAGACGTTATCTCCATCGTGGTGGGACAGATGCTGAAATATCTTTCCAGGCAGATGGCCCAAGTTGAGGTTAAGGGTTAAGGAGTTTTTCTGCCATGGTATTAAATTGCGGCGTTACGCAGATGCCTGAAATCACGCCACTGTATTTTTCCTGATTATAATGTATGCGGGAAGGTGGCGGGCGGAAGACACAATCCTTGATGAATGGGCATCGGCAATGGAAGTCTGAACTTACGGCCAATAGAGCTTTTAACATAATATTTGTCAGTCCGGAGTGCAAAGCTTGCTTTGCGAGTCCCCAGAACATACTCCGTCACATCCGGTCCTCATCGTCGTATGTCAGGCTCCTGCCGGTGATTGCTCTCGGTGCATTCATCTCACAGTCCCGCCTGCCGAAGTCGTCACAGTCGGCTACGAACCGTCAGAACCAGCGAGTTTCAAACATTAAGTTTTACGTTTCAGGTTTATATTTCAAAAATGGCGAAAAATGACAGATTATTTTATTTGCTTAAACAGCTTGAGAAGCCTGATCTGATTTTATTGTTGAAAAACGGCCTCAGATCAGATTTCAAGCTTATGGAACGCTATTCCTGTGAATATCTTATCGGCCTCATCAGTAAAGAACTGAGAGCGGCGGCTGGCCACAGTGTTGTCAATCTCTTCCGTGACCGGCATGATTTCCCGTATAAGCAGATATTAGTTGATGTTGCGAATAAACTGACCGAGGGGTATTTTTCACGGTCCGGCTTCCGCACTCACGATAATCACAGCGAAGAGGAAATTGAAAAAGAGATTATCAGGTTGTTTGAGTTAAGGACAAAAAAATGGTGGAAAGGCCTGGAGGGTTCGGAAAAAGGAAAAATTGTTCATCAGATCAATCAGGCAATAGACGCAAATATTATCTGTTCTGTAAGTAACGGCACACTGACAAACAGAATTACAGAAAAAATGCTTGACGGACTTATAAGAAGAGGGCTTGTCGGTTTTTTCGGCGGAGCATTGCTCGCTTCAGTCCAATGGACGGTTATTATAAATACGATTGCTTCAATGGTCGGTATGCAAATGCTTGTCGGTGCCGGCGGGGCGACTTTGGGGATGCTTGGATTGTCCGGAGCAGGGGTTGCCGCCATAGTTCCCGGGGTTGTTCTGTCTCTGACGAATACCAATTATAAAAAAACGATACCCGCTGTTATCATGCTGCTTTCAAAGATTTATATGAAAAACTCGGATGAGGGTGTGCTGACATCCAATTTATTGCTTTAGCCTGCTGCATACGTTGTTGTTTGAACCGCCATCCGGCGACATCTTTGAAATAACAGATATTGGAAAATATGGAAATGACGGAATGCGCCGGAAGTTCTGGAAAAAATCAGTTCCAAATCAACAGACATGTCTTATTGCTGACCTTATTTTATTGTTTCGGAATCATTGTTTATCCTTGACAAATTTCATTGTCATACCTATTGTTCGTATATATAATGATAATTTGAAAGAGGGAACTTATGAAAAAATACTGGCAAAATTTTTCCCTTGAACAATCTCTGGGGTTCATTCTGCATCGGACCCTTACAGCGATCAGAGCGGTGGCCAGATACGAATTTCAGAATGAAGCATCTGATGTGACCATTGACCAGTGGATCATACTTTGCGCTTTATGGGAAAAGGAAGGGCGGTCACAGACAGAACTTTCTGAAAAGACATATAAGGACAGGGCCACTGTGACAAGGATGCTTGATCTGCTTGAAAAAAAAGGCTTATTTTTCGTCAGCAATCTTCCGCGGACAGAAGGATATATGAAGTGTTTCTGACCCCTGGGGCAGGGAATTGCAGGGGAGGCTTGTCATGGGGCTGCATGAACGGCTTTTCAAAGATTTCAGCGAGGATGAAATCAGACAGCTTTACACCCTGCTGAACAGGGTGTTTAAGAATACAAGCAATTTATTGTATTTATAAATCTGACCTGTGCAACTCGACAGTGAAAAGTTGAAAATTAATCCGTAACCAGTTGAAATTAATGAGTAGTTTATACTATTAGACAGGATATTCCCTGAAATGACCAGTGGCAAATGACAAACGGCGAATGACAAATGACAAACGACAAAATGGCAAATGAATATATTAAGCCCCCCGTTACCAGCGTGGGCATCCTCGGATGGATCAGAACCAACCTGTTCAACGGATGGTTCAACTCATTCCTGACCATTATTATCCTGTATTTTCTTTGGAAAACTGTGCCGCCGTTTGTGAAGTGGGCGTTTGTTGACAGCCTGTGGAATACCAGCGGTGCGGAATGCCTTTCGTCTGATGGAGCATGTTGGTCTGTTATATACGCCAACATACGGTTTATCACTTTCGGTTTTTATCCCCATGATCTGCAATGGCGGCCCCTGCTTGCCATGATCCTTCTTGTCAGCCTGCTGTTTGTCAGCAGAAACCGGAACTATTGGAAAAAATCCCTGGCTTATGCATGGCTCGCGGGCCTTTTCTGCATGGGATTGCTGATGAGCGGCGGCCTTTTCGGACTGAGCCAGGTGGAAAGCACCGAATGGGGCGGACTGCCTCTCACACTTCTGCTTTCTGTTTTCGGACTGACAGCGGCCTATCCTCTGGGCATTGTTCTGGCTCTGGGACGCCGTTCCGAGATGCCCGCCATAAAAACAGTATGCATCATCTATATTGAAATGATACGCGGGGTTCCGCTGATCAGCCTGCTCTTCATGTCTGCGATTATCTTTCCCCTGTTTTTGCCTGAAGGGATCACCATCAACAAAATTCTCCGGGCCCAGGCGGCCATCATCCTGTTTACAGCCGCCTACGTTGCCGAGGTCGTCCGGGGCGGATTGCAGGCCATAAGCCTCGGACAGTATGAGGCAGCAGATTCTCTGGGACTGAATTATTACCAGACCATGCGCCTGGTGATTTTGCCGCAGGCATTGAAAATCGTGATTCCCCCGTCGGTCAGCGTTCTCATCTCCGCTTTCAAGGACACTTCCCTTGTGGTGATCATCGCACTTTATGACGTACTCAAAACCACGCAATCCGTGCTTTCCGATCCGGAATGGATGGGGTTTTCCACAGAGGCATACATATTTCTCTCCCTCGTTTATTTTCTGTGCTGCTTTTTTATGTCAAATTACAGCCGGCGACTGGAAAAAGAATTGGATGTTTGATGTTTGGAGGGCGAAGTGATCTTTAGATTTTCTTATATCGTATCCTTACAGGACACGTCAAAATCATCAACGGGAGTTATGTTATGTATTGAACTTAGTTTAATAAACACAGGAGGATATTATGCTGACAGAAAAAGATATTATCACAGCCGCCCTGAATCTGCCAATCGAATCTCGTGCCGTCATCATAGATAACATACTTGGCAGCCTCATAAAATCCGAACGCGGGGAAATTGATGCGCTGTGGGCGGAGGAAGCCGAAGATCGGATCCGGGCTTATGAACGCGGAGAAATCGCTTCCGTTCCCGGAGAGCAGGTTTTTCAAAACATTCAGAACATTCTGGAAAAGGATAGTCTATGAAGTATGAATTTCTCAGACCTGCCGAAAGCGAATTTGAAGAAGCTGCCAGATATTACAACCGCCGGCAGAGAGGACTCGGAAACAGATTTATGAAAGAGATTCGTAAGACAATTTCACGCATTACAGAGTCTCCCGAAGCTTGGACACCTGTTTCTCCCAAAGCAAGACGCTGCCTCGTGGACAGATTTCCTTACGGAATAATTTATCAGATTCAGGATGACAGAATTCTGATTCTGGCGGTAATGCATTTAAGTCGTAAGCCCGATTACTGGAAAAATAGGCACTGGTTCAGTTGAATGGGAATCGTATTAAAATCAAGTGGTTGTCAAAATA
>JAOZLU010001027.1 GCA_029934695.1 Desulfobacterales bacterium
GCGGGCCGGTCTCTTCCGGAGCCACCTGTTCAGCCCTGTCATTTTCAGAAAAGGGATTTTCAGACACCTCTGTCTCTTTCAGACTCCCAATGTCCTCATTTTTCACGTCCGGAGACATTTCAGTCTTGTCGCTTTCAGAAAGGGGCGTTTCTGTTTCCTTCGGACCGGCAAAGTCCTTGCCTTCTGGAACAGAATTTTCAGCACCGTCCGAAGGCTTATGAACATCGTCATTTTCTGACGTGGAATTTCCAAACGCCTCTATTTCTTTGGGCGTGGGGAGGTCTCTTAAATCTTTCAGGCCAAATACTTTCAGGAATTGCTTTGTGGTCGCATAGATCAGGGGCCGACCCGGAATTTCTTTTCGTCCCAGGATTCGGATGAACTTCCGCTCAAGCAGCATACGGATGACCCCTCCGGAATCCACCCCCCTGATATGCTCGATATCGCTGCGTATGACCGGCTGTTTATAGGCAATGATTGCCAAAGTCTCCAATGCAGGTTTGCTGAGACGAACCGGTTTGGGCTGTATCAGGCATCTGACCCATTCTGCATATTCCGGTCGGGTGCGGAGCTGATATCCCCCACCGACTTCACACAAAAAAAGCCCTCCCTTACGGGCTTCATATTCGTATGAAAGCATCTGAAGTGCGTCTTTGATTTCCTTTGTATCCGCAGAAGGGATGACTTGCTTAATACGGTCAGTGGCAAGCGGTGATTCGGAAACAAGCAGCAGGCTTTCAATGATGTTTTTGATATCATCTGTCATGCAGCGTTTGTCAACTCATTATATGGACTCAGGAAAATGTAGGGTGGGTGTAGCGAAGCGGAACCCACCATTTGTGGGTTCTTTTCACTTTCAACTTTTTTCAACCTTTCACAAATAAAACAGCCGGATCACACCGCTCTGAACTTGCTGGGTAATCCGGACAAGGCAGAGCTTGACCATTTCCAATACAGCAAGGAACGTAACAATGACCTCGCCTTTATCCGTATTTGCAGGGAAAAGCGCATCAAAGGACACAGATGCCTGTTTCTCAAGAATATCAACAATCTGAGAAATCTTGTCTTTTATAGAAATCCTGTCCGCCCTGAATTCCACCCTGTGTTCCCCGGGCATATTTTCAAATATCCTTTGGAATGCATCAATCAGCTCAAAAAGGTCCACCGCTATTGTTTCATCTTTCTGGTTTATCAAAAATCCCTCTTTTGGCGGATTTCTGGGAAAAACATCTTCCCCCAGAAGGGGTCTTTGGAGCAACTGTTCGGCAACAGATTTCATCTGGAGGTATTCCAGTAGCGGTCTTGCGATTTCCAGGCGGGGGTCATCATCTTCCCCGTCATTATCCTCATGCGAGGGAAGCAGCATCTTTGACTTGATCTGGGCCAGGGTGGATGCCATCAGAATGAAATCTCCGGCAAAATCAATACTCATTGACTTTATCCATTCCAGATACTCAAGATACTGCTTTGTTATCAGCGCAATAGGGATATCATAAATATCAACCTCATTTTTTTTGATAAGATAAACAAGGAGGTCCATGGGACCTTCAAAAATGTTCACAACTTTTACTTCGTACATAATTTG
>JAOZLU010000457.1 GCA_029934695.1 Desulfobacterales bacterium
TGCTGGCGGGGATTGACGGAACATTGCGGACGGGGTTGCAAACCCCGTCCGGCAGGGGAGATCAGCACCTTTTTAACCAAAGGGGGCACAAAGGGGCACAAAGGGACACAAAGCTTAAACCTGCACGTTCGGCCGGATCTGTCTGAGGGCAGAGATGCGGGAGCCTCCCCTAAAACTTAAAACCTAAGACCTGAAACCTACCCAATATTATGCACAATCTCGGAAGCAGGAACAAGCCGGACTTTTTTTCTCAGTTCAGGGAGAGCCTCACGAAATATCTGATATGTCACATTGTGGGGATGGCCGATGCCGACCGCTTCTCCATAATGATTGGCGACACGGATCAACTGCCTGAATTGCCTGCGAACAAAATCAGCATCCTGAACATGATCCAGAAAAACATCCCGTTGTGCAAAAGGAACCTGCAGCAAACGGGCAGATGATCTGCAAAGGCTGTCCCCAGTGGTGACGCTGTCAATGAAAAACAAATCCCTTTTTTTCAGAACAGATAATATCTGATACATATTTGTTGAAAACGTAGTCATCCTTGACCCCATGTGATTGTTGACCCCCTTGATAAAAGGAAGGGAATCCAAATTTTTTCGGAGCTGGCTGATAATCTGTTCCGGCGGCATTGATGTCAGGAGTGCTCCCGGACCCGGATTCACCTGGGGATACTCCCGTGGCTCCATTGGCAGATGAAGCATTGTCTCTATCCCTTCTGTCTTGGCTCTGCTGCTGATTTTTTTCAGAAAGGGGCTGTGAGGCAGGATGGAAAACGTAATAGCCGCATCAAGACTGAGAAATTTTTCAGCAATAGCACTGTCATACCCTATGTCATCAATGATAATAGCCACTTTGGGCAAAACAGGTTCTGGTTTGGGAATCTGTCGCAGAGGGGGTATTTCCTCCTCCGGCCAGAATTCAAAAAAAGGTGTTTCATGGGAATAGATTTCAAAGGTGGGGGGATCATAGACCTGGAGTTCTTCCGCACCATCCACAGAAGAATAGGAAATATATCCGGCAAAGACAGCCAGCAGTGTCAGAAAGGCCAGCCCCACAATGATCCCCCTCAGACGCTGAACACAGAACACGGAATACAGAATTTCTTTTCTCGCTGTCTTTTTTTCACTCATTTGCTGCCACAAACTCCGCATTCCGCACATTAACCGTGTACACCCTTGAAAATATCGTAACTTATCAGAATCTCAAGCGCACGCATCACCTGATTATCCGTCTTAAGCCCTTCGATGGTCAGCGGACCGTATCTGGATTCAGTTCTGTGTTTTTCTGATTTCTTTTTCCCATCCTTTTCGGTGTCGTCAGATTCTGTCTCCTCCTCATCTTCTCCAAAGGGATATGCCTCAAGATGATTTTTAAGATCCTTTTCTTTCATGAGACCTTCCTCATCGTCGGTATCCTCCTCGTCCAGAAACATCTGCTTTACCTCGACATCAGGGACAATCCCCTGAGCCTGGATGGAACGTCCGTCAGGCGTGTAATATCTGGCAATTGTGAATTTGAGCCCGTAACCGTCCCGCAGTGTTTCCACCGTCTGAACCGAACCTTTGCCAAAAGAAGTCGTTCCGAGGATAAGCCCCCGCTTGTGGTCCTGCAATGCCCCGGCAACAATTTCTGACGCGCTCGCACTTCCGCCGTTCACCAGCACGACCATGGGGTATTTGTGTTTATTTCTGTCACGATGCGCTTTGAAAATCTTTGTGTGCTTTTTCAGTCTGCCTTTGATGGAAACAATGGTTCCATTGTCAAGGAAAACATCCGAAACCCGGATAGCCTGGTTGAGAAGCCCGCCCGGATTGTCGCGAAGGTCAAGAACGAGTCCTTTCAAAGGAACTTCGCCGGATTCCAGATTTTTTAAAGCAGCTTCAAGGTCGTATGTTGTATTTTCCTGAAAATTGGTGACTCGGACATATCCGTATCCAGGTTTTAACGCAAGATGCTTTACGCTTTCAATGGGAATAATATCCCGGATCAGCTTGAAATCTATGGGTTTCGGCTCTCCTTTGCGCACAACCGTTATCACAACCGGCTCTCCCTTGGCACCTCTCATTTTTTTAACAGCCTCCCACAGCATCATCTCCTTGGTGGATTCGCCGTCAACCTTGACGATTATATCCCTGGCTTTTACTCCGGCTCTGTGTGCGGGCGTCCCCTCAATGGGCGAGATGACCGTGAGCAGGCCCTTTTGCATTGTGATGACAATTCCGATGCCGCCAAACTCGCCCCTGGTGTCAATCTGCAATTCTTCAAAGGCTTCCGGCGGAAGGAGCTGGGAATGAGGATCCAGGCTGTGAACCATCCCCTGAATCGCCTTTTGTATCAGTTCCTTTGTATCCACCGGATCAACATAGTTTTTTTCAACCAGTTCAATTACATCGGAAAATATTTTAAGGCCCCTGTATGTTTCATCATCAGCCGAAAGATTCCAGTAAAAGCCTGATCCTACTGTAAAAAAAGATATGGCAAGCCCCATTACCAGCCACAGTTTCAAATGCTTTTTCTTTTTTTGAGCCATTTTGTCACTCCTTAATTTGATTGAAAGTTGAAAGTTGTCAATTATCAGCTTTTTTTAAGCCATTTCATCGGATCCACTGATTTCCCGTTATGGCGTACCTCAAAATGCAGGCCCGGGCCTGTCATGGAACCGGTATCTCCGACAGTTGCAATCACTTCACCTGCCTCCACACGGTCGCCTTCTTTTTTAAAGACTTCTTCAGCATGGGCATAAAGTGTGCAGTAATGATTCCCATGATCAATGATGAGCATATTGCCATACCCGTTGAACCAACTGGAAAAAAGCACCTTTCCGGCATATACAGCGCGTATGGGATCCCCTTTGCCCGCCTTGATGCCAATACCGCTCCGGAAATTCATCACATCAAACTCAGCGTTTTTATATTTGCCGAACCGGGAAATCACCTTACCTTTAACGGGCATTTTAAGCAAGCCTTTAAGTTTGGGAAATTTTCCTGACAATGGCTTTCCGGGTTTTTCAGTTTCCCGGGATTTCAGGATAAGTGCATGTATTTTCTTATCCAGAGCCTTTGCCGCCTTTTTCAAGGCGTTCACCGATGCCAGCTTCAGGGATTTTTTGCTGCGGATATTTGCCAAAAGTTCCGAGCGTCTGGCTTTCTTGCGGGACATCACCCGGATCTGTTTTTTATAATCTGATTCAAGGGAAAGTTTTTTCTTTTTCTGGGCGTTCAGTTCTCCCAGCAACGTCTGAAACTTGATTTTGTTATTCCCGAGATTTTCCAGAACTTTCTGATCATAATCAAGGATTCGCTCCAGATAAATTTTCCGCTGGAAAAAATCAGTGATGGAATCAGCAGAGGCAAGCATATTCATTTTGCCCAGCCGGCTCAGTTTGTAAAGCGCAACCATTCGCCGGGATGCATAGTCTTCGCTGATCTGAATCTGCTTCATCAGCGATTCAGATGCAGATTCGGTGTTTCCAATCTCTTTTTCAAGGGCAGCCAGTCCGGCCCGGGACGCGGTAATACGCTTCCTGGCTTTGCTGATTGCAATATCTGTTTCATTCAGACTGGCGATAATCGTGTTTTCTTTCCGGACAAACGTCTTTACATCTGCCTTACCTTTTTTTATTTTACGCTCCAAGCCTTTGGCTTCTTTTTTGAGATTTCTGACTTTTTGATCTGATTTTGCTCCTGAAATTCCCGCGGAGCATAAGAACAAAACCATTACCAATATTATTTGCAATCTGAACTTTTTCAAAAAAACTGTTTTATTCATAATGAAAACCCTGCCTTAAAACTTAAAACCTTAAACCTTAAACCTTAAACCTTAAACCTTAAACCTTAAAAGTCATACCTTCAAAAATTGTCTGAGAGAAAGATAACACCCCAGCCATCCCACAAACATGCTTCCCAAAAGTATCCCGGCAGAGATTTCAGGTGAAAGAAACCCGAACTCGAAATTGGAAATCGGAAATTCAAAATTTGGAACAGATCCCAGTTTCCAGGTTCCGATCTCCAGTTTCCAGTTTCCAACAATGAAATTAAATGTGACAAACAATGTGCCAAGTCCGATGATTCCGCCAAGTCCTCCTTGGATAAGACTCTGAATATAAAAAGGATCTTTGATGAAACCTTCAGAAGCACCCACCAGACGCATGATTTCAATCTCTTCCTGTCTTGAATAGAGGACAAGACGGATAGTGTTTGCCACAAAAAAGACGGTTGCCATAAAAAAAAGGCAACCCAGCGCATAACCTGCCAATCTGAACAGGTTTAAAATATGTATCACCCGGCCCAGCCATTTTTGTCCATATTCCACCTCTTCCACCGAGGGGATCGCCCTGATCTGCATGGCCAGCGTCTCAAAATTTTCCCAGTTGTTCCGGAACGGTTCTGCCATGCGGATTTCAAAGGCATCAGGCAGCGGGTTTTCTTTCAGATTGTCAATCAGGGAAGACTGTCCCCTGATCTGCGCCTTAAACTGTTCCAGTGCTTCCTCTTTTGCTATGAACCGGGTTTCCTGTACGCCATCCATCCTCTGAATCTCCTGCGTTATCTTTGAAATTTTTTTTTCCGGCACTCCCGGTTCAAGATACGCCATTATCCGAATACCCTCTGTCCAGATATTCATAACCGCGTCTGCATTGATGAAAAAAAGAGCAAACGCGCTGATGATGAGAACGGACAGGGCAATGGTAATGACAGCAACTGCATTCAGAAAGCTGTTCGACAGGATATCCCGTATTGCCCTTATAAAAATATGCAGCATCAGGTCAGCTTGGGGATAATGGTTGATGTTTTCAGGCGACCCTGTTCCAGAAGGATGACCCGGCCCCCTGTTCTGCGGATCAGTTCTGTGTTATGGGTTGCCAAAATTACCGTGGCCCCGCGGGTATGAAATTCCCTTAGAAGCTCAAAGATGATCCCCGCGGATTCAGCATCCAGATTGCCGGTGGGTTCGTCAGCAAGTATTATCCTGGGGTTGCCTGCGATGGCTCTCGCGACCGCGACCCGCTGCTGTTCCCCCCCGGACAGGGTTGGGGGAAGGGATTTGGATTTTCCCTCCATTCCGACTGTTCTCAGCACACTTCTCACCTTTTTCCGAATCAGGCGCCTTTTTGTTCCCACGGCTTCGACCACAAGCGCAATATTTTCAAATACGGTTTTTGTGGGGATCAGCTTGTAATCCTGAAATATGATCCCGAATTTCCGCCTTAAAGAAGGTATCCGGCTACGTGAAATCCTTGACAGGTTCACACCGTCAATAATGATCTGTCCTTCTGTCACAGGCTCCCCCAGATTCAGCATCTTCAGCAGGGTGGTCTTGCCTGCCCCGCTGGGACCGGTGATGAAAAGGAATTCATTTTCAGAAACATCAAAGCGGATGTCTATCAGAGCATTTTTCGGACCGTAACGCTTGTGAACATGAAATATCCGTATAATAAAATTGTCGTTGCTGAAAGTCTGCAAGCGGTTTCCTGATATAAAAGTAAAAAGTTGAAAGGTTGAAAGCTGAAAGTGGTAAGGTTGAAGGTTGAAAGTAAGTCCGTAAACCCACTGAATGATTTCAGGATGCTACGGGTTTACTTTTCACTTTCAACTTTTCACTGTTGACCTGCACAGATTTTGTTGGTATCATCTTCCTGAGTTCGGGAGTGCCGTCACCGGTTTTCCCTGCTCAAAGCCTCTGCTGAATCCCATTAAACAAGTTTCTTCCATTTCAGTGGGGGCTTTTTTATCTGATTATCACCTTAAAATCAACAAAAAATGAAA
>JAOZLU010001028.1 GCA_029934695.1 Desulfobacterales bacterium
GTTTGATGTTTGATGTTTGATGTTTGATGTTTGATGTTTGATGTTTGATATTTGAAACGTAAATGTAAATTTGAAACTTGGTATTCGGAACCAGCATCAGAGATCGGGTTTCAAATCAGGAGATATGGTATAATGGCATCCGAAACAGGAGAAAAAATCGGTGTTTACATCTGCTACTGCGGCGGTAATATATCCGATCATGTGGATGTGGAAAAGGTTGCTGAAAATGTGAAAGAGATTCCCGGAGTGGCTGTGGCGCGCACGAATATGTTCATGTGTTCCGACCCGGGTCAGGAACTTATAATGGAGGATATAAAAAGCGGTGTTGTGAACCGGGTTGTCGTAGCCTCCTGCGCGCCCGCGCTGCATGAACTGACTTTCCGAGGCGCCATACAAAGAGCAGGAATGAACCCGTATCTGTATGATCATGCGAATATTCGGGAGCAGGTGAGCTGGGTTCATCAAGGAGATGCGGCAACCGACAAAGCAACCACCCTGGTCGTAGCGGCAATAGGAAAAGTAAAGCATCTTAAACCCCTCAGTCCTATCCGGGTGGATGCGAAAAATCATGCCACTGTGATCGGCGGCGGACTGGCCGGACTGAGGGCGGCAAGAGACCTTTCAAGGCGGGGGACTGAGGTATTGTTACTGGAAAAATCACCTTTCCTCGGAGGACAGGCTGCTCAGTTGGACAAGCTGTTTCCCACCGAAGAGAACGCCGGAGATCTGATAAGACAGCTCGCAAAAGAAGTGTCGGACGATTCCAATATAACTCTCCGCACCTGTGCCGAGATTGTTAAATCAGAAGGTTATGTGGGAAATTTTAAAATCACGGTAAGAAAGTGTTCCCCGACATCCGAAGAATATATTGAAAAACTTGATACCTTCGGAAATTCCAAAGCAGCCATCGGAGATTTTGTTCCTTTTGTCGGTGTATATCCGATGGAAGTTCCCAGCCAGACTGAGGAATTCACTCAGGACACAGGAGCCGTCGTGTTTGCCACCGGCTTTAAAACATACATTCCCAGTGCGGGTGAATACGGATATGGCGAACATCCGGAGGTCATAACGCTTCCGCAGCTCATCAGGATGATGGCTCTGGGCAAATCCAGTGGCGGCAAACTTGAGATAAACGGGAAGAAAATCAGGCGGGCGGCTATGATTCACTGCGTGGGCAGCCGCCATATTCCGGGAATTCATGAACCGGATGCCGATGGCAATCTGAACGAGTACTGTTCAAGAGTCTGTTGCAACGCAACGCTTCAGGCCGCCAATGAGATCAGGGAGAAATATCCTGAAACTTATGTGTTCGAGTTTTACAGGGATATCAGAACTTATGGCAGGGGGCACGAGGCATATTATGAGCGGGCTTCGCAGAACAAGGTGATTTTTTTCCGATTTGAACCTGAAGACCCGCCGGTCATTGAAAAAACAGAACAGGGGTCTCAGTATCCCCTGAAGATCAGAGTGAAAGACATCCTGACCTTTGGCGAAGAACTTGAGGCCGAAGTTGACTTGGTCGTTCTTTCCGTGGGAATGGAGCCGAACAATGTCTCCGACTTGGTGGATATGATGAA
>JAOZLU010001029.1 GCA_029934695.1 Desulfobacterales bacterium
CCATGAGAATTCTCATAGGGAGTGCGGAAATGGAGCCCTAGGCGGAATTTTCGCGGCCTGCAAAGCGCGAAAATTCCGCCTAGGGCTCCATTTCCGCACTCCCTTCCCTTTGCGAGACCTGGGATAATGCGTTTTTTCTGAGTCCCTTAGATGAATTATAAATTATAAATTATAAATGTAGGATGTTTGAGATTTATTTGGAATTTGGGAATGACGAAGAACCCAAAACTGAGCATCGTCTTTTTAAACTACAACCGCCTCGCTGAAACACGGCGAACCGTCGCACATTTGCGGGATATTCTGGCGAACAGGAAGGACACCCAGGTCCTTGCGGTGAACAATGGTTCTGATGACGGCACCCGGGCATATCTCCGAACCCAGGCCCACTGGCTGACACTGGTGGATATGGATCAGAACATGGGGATTGCAGGTTTGAACGAGGGATTTAAGCAGGCCGGAGGTGAATATATCCTGGTACTGGATGATGATTCGCATCCCCGCGACAATGCGACACTGGATCGGATCATTGCATGTCTGGATACCCGCCCCCAGGTCGGTATCGTGGCCTGTTGCATTGAATCTGACAGCGGCCAGCCTGCACGTACCTGGCATCTGCCTGAAAAGGACATGCCAGGGCCTTCCATGGCGTTTGTCGGGTGCGGATTTGCCATCCGCCGCGACCTGTTTGAACGCGTCGGCTGGTATCCTGAGCGATTTTTCCTGTATCAGAATGAAATGGAAGTCGCCATCCGGGTGATGCAGCAGGGCTGTCAGATCCGCTACGAGCCGGACTGCCGCGTTGTGCATCGGGAGTCGCGTGTCGGCCGCACAAACTGGCGTCGGGTATATTTTCCCACCCGCAATACAATATGGATCATCCGCCGGTATTTTCCCTTTCCGGACGCAACTTATCTGATTGTCTCACGTCTTTGCATGGGGCTTGTCCGGGCCATCCAGTCCGGGGAATTCAGGTGGTATCACAAGGCTGTCAGGGATGCTTTCAAAGAACCGATTGAACCGGAAGTACTGCCTCAACTGCTACGCGGACAATTGGACGTATTCTGGAAGCAGAACAGTTTGTGGCATCAATTTTTAGACCTCCATTTTTAGACCTCCGAGGTTTTTAAAACCTCAGAGGTCTGCATTAACATTTCCCGCACAGCCGGCACAATATATATATCTTCATAAGGCATTTTGCTGAGGCAGGATGCCAGAATCTTATTTTTTGTATAAACCGGTATATGTTTGTCCATGATAAAGCGCTTTTCACCCTTTACCTTGCACAATCCGCTCTTCACCTTTATGCCGGTATTCCGAAAATTTTTTTCAGATACGGTGACCCTAAGTTTTTCAGCAAGTTCTTTCAGGCTTTGGTATAATTGTTCCGGTTTCATAATTGCAGTTTTTAAAATGAGTTTTTCTTACTCTCAAAAACATTTTTCTTAAAAGCCGATTTTTATCTTGAAAAGTTCAACAACTATGTATATCTTAAAAATTCAGTAATGCAAAGAAATTTTATGATCCGGAGTGCAAAAATTAAGCGAAGCGTTTTTTTGCAAATATTTGGCATCCGGA
>JAOZLU010001030.1 GCA_029934695.1 Desulfobacterales bacterium
AAGCCGGAAGCGGGTCAGACAGCCACAGCCGATTTCAGGGTTGAGAAGAAGGAGAACCGGATCACAGGCTCTGCCTCCCCGGGAAAAAAACGTGAGACGCTGACCGATGCTGACGCATGGGCTTATGCCCGGTTCGCTGACAGTCCGCAGCCGGTTGCCGTCACCCGCCTGGTGAACGGCGAATTTGTGCTGACAGTTCCCTCCGGAACCCTGCGTGTGGGCCTGATAACCGATCCCGGGAGCGACTTTGTGTCCGGGGATGAGACGGAGATCACCGTCGGAACAGCCGGAGAAAGAGGTGTGACCCGTGAGGACCGGGAGGTCGTCGTCTTTCTGCGCCCCAATGACGCCGTCATAAAAGGTGTCTTTCAGGACCCGGACGGAAACCCGGTCAGCGATGTCACAGGCAACGCATTCGCAGTTCCGGCAGGTGACAGGGCCGCATGGCAGGAGTCGGACATTGCGGAAGGTCAGTTTGAAATATCGGTCGCGTCAGGCAGATGGGATCTGAGTTACGGACTTGAAGGCGACGGATACATGACTGCGCCGGCGGATCCGGTTCACGTCACCGTCGGAAGCGGCGAGACCGCAACGGAGACCGTCACGCTCACCCCGCTGTCCCGGATCGTGAGAGGCGTGGTCACGGACGACACAGGCAGTCCCGCGGCCGGCATGCAGGTGAGGGTCCGCCTGCCCCGTGCCGACGGCATTGCCGGAAGTCCTTACGAGGCGGATGCCGTCACAGACACGGACGGCCGTTTCGAGACGTTCCTACCGTCCGCAGAGGACGGCTGGGCAACCCACGCCGAGGTTCTCACTGTGACGGCACGGTGCGGCGATCCGGGATGTGTCAGGGAATCCCGCACGGAGACAGTTCTCCCCGCGGTCAGAGGCACACGGGGAGACGGAGAGGTGACATCTGGACTCCGCAGGGCCGACATGCTTCTCACCGGAACCGTGACCGATGATGAGGGAAACCCGGTGCCGGGGGCCTCTGTCTCGGCCTCATGCCCGGACGGCGGGCGGAACTTCGGTCACACCGACGAAAACGGGGACTACAGCCTGCCGGCTGTCCGCTCCGAGGGAAACCCGTGGACCCTGACAGCGGCTTACGAATCCTCGGAAGACGGGGAGTATTATCGGGGAGAAATCTCCTGCGACGCATCCGAAACGGACGAGACGGTGACCTGCCAGGCCATTCCGCTGGAATCGGCCGGTGTGCTGCCCTTCGGAGACTTCACGGAGTTTTCCCCGGGACTCGGGGCGGTCGTCACCCTCTCCGACGGTGCCCGCATCCACATTCCCGGAGATGCCGTTTCGTCGTCGGAGGATTCGGTGATCCTGTTTGCCGAGCCTGTGGCCGAAGGACTCCCCGAAAGTGCGGGGGATCACATCGTCACCTACGGCTATGCCCTGAATCTCCACGAGGCTGAGAGCTTCACGGAGATCACGGACCTGGACCGGGATATCCTCGTCACGCTGCCCTACAGCGGTGAGCATCTGGTCCGGGCCGGAATCAGGTCCCGGAGCATCCGGCCCGCTTATCTCGATGAGGACTCGGACGCGTGGGTTCC
>JAOZLU010000458.1:0-2162 GCA_029934695.1 Desulfobacterales bacterium
TCGCGGAGGTGTCCGCAGTTGGTGCGGAAAGCAGCCTCACGTTTTCCGGGCTTTCAAAAACCATTTCCGATGGCGGTGTGGGCCACCTGTTTCTCACCGCGGATATCGCATCAGGCGCGGGTGTGTGGCGGACCATTTACATATCCGGCCCCTCAACATCTGATATGGTTTTTACCGAATCCGTAAGCATAGAGGGAACCTTGGGACAAGGCGGCGTGCAAACCATCAAATCGGTTCTGACGGTTGAATCGCTTCTGAGCTCGGACGGGTTTGTCGCGCCGGACACAACCAGCCATCCGCTCTACCACCTCACCCTTTCACCTCAGGACACAGATACCACCCTGACCCAAATTATCTTCAGAACCAACGGCACATACAAAACGTCGGACATCAGTAATTTCCGACTCTGGTTCTCCGCTGATCAGACCCTGACGGCCTCGGACACCAAGCTTGCGGAGTTGTCCGCCGTGGCCACAGGAAATGACCTCAGTTTTTCCGGGCTTTTGCAACGCATTTCCAAGGGGAGTGTCGGCCACCTGTTTCTCACCGCGGATATCGCATCAGGCGCAGGCGGGGGGCGGACCATTTACATATCCGGCCTTTCAACATCGGATATGGTCTTTAGCGAATCGGTGAGCATATCCGGAACCTTGGGACAGGGAGGCGAGCAAACCTTTGAATCGTCCAAAGTCACCATATCAGCGCACCCGATCTCCGGGGCCACCGCGTTGCAAAGTGCTTCAGGACATGGCCTGTACTGTATCAAGTTGAGCGTGGGTGACAAACAGGGTCTCACGCTCACAGGCCTGACCGTGGCCACCAAAGGAACCTATACAGAATCGGATATCACGGGGTTTTCCCTCCGCTTTTCCGAAAACAATATCCTGGACCCGAATGATCCGGAGTTGAACAAGCAGACAGCCGTCTCATCCGGCTCGAATATCAAGTTCACCGGATTTTCCCACAACCTGCCGGCCGGCAGTCAGGGATACTTTTTTATTACCGCGGACATAAATGCTACCGTGGAGAACGGTCATACCCTCTCACTCGCGGCCATAGATTTTGACAACATCCTGTTTCAACCCGATCCGGTAAAGGTCGGCTCCTTACCCGCGGGCGGAGGTGAGGTCCATACCCTTTACGCATTCCCGAAGATTGAGGTCAGCACACCCGAAATTTCTGAAGCCACTGTGGCCCAGGGCACACCCGATCACCCATTGTATAAAATCCTTCTGGATGTTTCAGGCAACAGCGTGGCCCTGACAGGCCTGACCCTTTCCCCGGCCGGGTCTTATGAACCATCGGACATTGACGGATTAACGCTCTTTGCATCGGCCGACGAGAACTTTGACAAGGATGACAATCTCATTGCCGAAGCAGTCAGTGTCTCTTCAGGTCAGGACTTGGTGTTCAAGGACTTCTCCCATACCATAAACAAAGGAGAGAGAATATATCTGATAGCGGCCGCGGACATAGGAGAGGACGCGAAGGGAAACCACTACATCCAAATCGAAAAGCTGGAGTTGGAGAATCTGACGTTCGATCCCGACGAGGCGGTGATCTCTGAAAAGGAGACTCTTGTGACCGGCGGGGTACAGACCTTTCCCACCTCCCCGTACATTGGCATGGCCGCGGGCTTTTACCACACCATTGCCCTGAAACAGAACGGCACGGTCTGGGCCTGGGGCAACAATGAAAACGGACAGATCGGAGACGGAACCAACGAGAATACCGTGATCGCACTGCCAGTTCTGGATCTGACCGGGATTAAGGAACTGGCCGCGGGGGATTTTTTCAGCATCGCGCTCAAGGAGGACGGTACTGTCTGGGCCTGGGGACAGAACGACTTTGGCCAGCTCGGGGACGGAACCTTTGAGGATCAGAACCAGCCGGTTCAGGTCTCCGGACTGACCAATGTTATCAGCATTGCCGCGGGCCGGGCCCATTCGGTCGCGCTCAGGGATGACGGGAGTGTCTGGACCTGGGGTGTGAACCGTTACGGCCAGCTCGGGGACGGAACGGTCTTGGACAGCCGCACACCTGTGCGCGTGTCAGGGCTTTCGGACGTGGAAGCAATCGCGGCCGGCGGGGGATGGGCCATGGCCCTGAAATCAGATGGAAGGGTATGGTCCTGGGGACAGAACGACGCGGGGCAGTTGGGG
>JAOZLU010000458.1:2262-5717 GCA_029934695.1 Desulfobacterales bacterium
GGTCTTGCGCTCAAGCCAAATACCGTGTTTGCATGGGGAGAGAATAAGGAGGGTCAGCTCGGAAACGGAACCAACACCAACTCATTGACCCCGGTTCAGGTCTCCGGACTGACCACGGCCACGTCCGTCGCGGCAGGCAGCCGGCACAGTCTTGCCCGCCTCTCTGACGGAAGCGTGAGAGCCTGGGGATGGAACAAATACGGCCAGCTCGGACACGGAGAAGACGGAGAAGACACCGGTCTTTCCGGGATCAAGTCGGTCAGCGCGGGGGGCGATTTCAGCCTGGCCCTGAAAACCGACGGGACCATCCAGATGTGGGGACACAACCGCTATGGCCAACTGGGGGACGGAACCCTTGACGACCGGAATACCCCGGTGCCGGGTGGTGTCATTCCCTTGATCGAGATCACCTCGACCGAGACCCAGCCGGACACAGCGCCTCGCGGGGCAGACGATCATGTCCTGTACAAACTCCGGCTCAAAGTGACTGACGCGGACGCGACCCTGACCGGACTCACCCTGAGCCCTGACGGGGATTACGAGATGACAGATATTGAAGGTTTCAGCCTGCGTTATTCAGACAATGAAACCTTGGACAACAAGGATCAGGACCCTGAACTGGATACCCAGGGACCGGTTCCGCCGGCCGGAAAGCTCCGATTTGACGGTTTTACTCAGCCCATCAAAAAGGGAACCACCGGTTATCTGTTCATCACGCTGAATATCGCGGACGACCCGGTGGGCCAACGATATATTTTTATCAAAAAAACCCCGTTTGACCAGATTCAGTTTGCAGAGAGGAACGTGTTCAAATCCGGGGATGCGCCATTGCCGGCCGGGGGCATGCAGACCTTTCCGACCATCACGGTGAATATCGAATATCCTTTTGTCCCGTCCGCGGAGGTTCAGCAGAACACAGAGAAGAAGGTCATCTATCGTCTGGACCTGTCAAAGACGGCCGGAACTGAGGATGCCACCCTGACCAGTCTCACGCTGACCACTCGCGGAACTTACAGGGTTTCGGATATCGTGGACTTCAAACTCCGCTCTTCCAAGGACGAGAACCTTGATTCGGATGATCCGATCATCGGCATAAAAGAGACGGCAGTTCCTCCGAATACGGATATTGAATTTACCGAACTTGCCCAATCTGTCTCGAACCAGACCGTGCATCTTTTTCTGACCGCAGATATCAGCGCGACCGCGGGCGGAGACAGGATCATCTATATAGCGGATGCTTCGTTCTCGGATATCCGCTTTGCCGAGAGTTTTGTGGCTAAAACTGGGACAGAGCCTGCGCCCGGAGATGATTTCGGTTCGGCGCTTTCATTCGGCGGCCAAGACGATTATGTGGAGTGTGGGAAACCACCTGCTGAGATTACCGGAAATAAACCGAGGACTATCGAAGCCTGGGCCTATACCCGCGGCTTTGATTTTGGTGCCATTTTTCATATGGGAGAGCCAGAGACAGAGAAAGGTTTCACATTACGAACAACCAAGGTGAAAGACTTTTGGCTATTGCAATTTTACAGTAGTAGTTATAACATTGATGTAGAACTTAGCGATAGTCTGAATCAGTGGCATCATTATGCCATAAGTTACGACGGAAGCACCATCAGGCTGTACTACGACTGTGTGGAAAAAGCTTCCAAAAATGATATCACTTTGAATACCAGCGACACTGGTATTTGGGTAGGCTACTGGTTGAGCATGAGTAGAGAGAATTATTATTTCGACGGTAAGATTGACGAAGTCCGGATATGGAATACAGCGTTGGATGGATCAACCCTCCAGAATTGGAAAAACCGAGAGATCACCTCCTCGCATCCGAACTATGGCAATCTTGTCGCTTATTATAACTTTGACGAAGGTTCGGGCTCAACCGCTTCTGACACCGCGGGATCAAATAATGGAACGCTTGTGGGTGATCCCTCATGGATTGATTCCGGTGCTGGAGATGGGATCATCACCTTTCCTATCTCAAAGATCACCGCTACAGGGGAAGCAGACATAGCCACAGCCGAACAGAGCGCGGCCAACCACACCCTGTACCGCATGAAACTTGAGGTCAGCGATGCGGACATCACGCTCACGAAACTGACCCTGACCATGGACGGAGACTACAAGCCGTCGGATATCGGAAAGTTCAGACTCTACTATTCAGCGGATGATCAACTAAATACCGGGGCAGACCCGGTCATGGCCGAGCATGAGGTCGTGTCCCCGGGTGAATCCCTTGAGTTCACGAACCTCTCCAGAACCCTCCGAGAGGGAACAGGCCATATCTTCCTGACCGCGGATATCGGGGATTTCGCGGTGGCGAGAAACGTGTTTGTCAAGGAGATGCAGTTGAATGAAACCCTCTTCTTTTCAGATGCGGTGGCTTATGAACCCGCGGACGCATCCATTAGCACAGGCGGGAAACAGACCTTTCCCAAGCCCAAGGTGGCTGTGACTTTAGCCCAGGTCCCGGCGGGCAAGCCGGAACAGGATACCAAGGATCATCCCCTGTACAAGTTCAAGCTGGATGTGAGCGACGCGCGCGCGGTCCTGACCAGGGTGAAATTCACCACAGCAGGGAACTATGATGTCTCAGATATTGGCCGGTTCACCCTTCGCTATTCCGAGGACGGGACCATAGATGACGGGGATATCTCCTTGGGGATGCATGATGCTCTTCCCCCGGGCAGTGGGATCGAGTTTGACAATATTTCTCAGACCATTGAAAAAGGGGCCTCGGGGTATATTATCCTGAGCGCTGACATCGCCAAGGCCAATGGCGCAAGGACCCTCAGCATAACAGGGACCCCGGTGAGCACAGGGCTCAGTTTTCAGGAATCAGAGAATCTGACCCTTTCCGGAGAGACCACCCTGGCCGCGGGCGCGGTCCAGACCTTTCCGGTCTCTGATATCACACTGGACTCGCCTGCGGTGACTGCCGAGGAGATTGAGCAGGATACATCAAATCTCGTGCTGTTCCGGATAAACGTGACCCCGAACCGTGCCGACACCATGCTCAAAGAGGTGACGTTCACCCCCCAGGGGACCTATATCTCCTCGGATTTGGCTTCGAGAGAGCCTTTTAAACTCCGCTATTCCGAGGATGAGACCCTGGATCCTCAAGATTCGGTCATCGGAACAGAGTCCTTTGTCAGCCCGGGCACCTCCCTGACTTTCACGGAACTCTACCGACCCATTGCCAAAGACACGATCGGATACCTCTTCCTCACGGCGGATATCGGCAGTGCCAACGGCGCAAGGGCCATAAACATAAAGGGACCCGGGTTCGACCAGATATCCTTTGATTATGATGACAAGGTGACCAAAGAGGGAACCGACCCCATGGCCGATGGCGGGGTGAAGACCTTTCCGGTTCCTTCCATCACAATCGCTTCGGTCGGAGAGAATTTCGGTTCGGCTCTTTCATTCGACGGCAAGGACGATTATGTGGACTG
>JAOZLU010001031.1 GCA_029934695.1 Desulfobacterales bacterium
AACATCAAACATCAAACATCAAACATCAAACATCAAACATCAAACATCAAACATTGAGATTAAAAAATGGGAAAAAACAATACTATCGTTCCTCTTGTTGATTTACTGCGTCAGGAAACCTGTCCCGCGTGCGGGCATCATGTTGCCGTGCCGTTTATAGACCCCTCATTACAGCCCCTTGCCACCGTTGCCTGGCCCCGGAGTTTGAATGAGGCAAAGTCCATGCACAGGCTGCCGCTGGATTTTGTCAGATGCGTGGAATGCGAGCATGTGTTCAATGCGGCGTTTGATTATTCCAGAGTGCCCTATACCAGAAAGCCGAACCGGATGTTCAACAAAGGGATAGTCTGGGCAGAAAATATCAAGTCGGTGAGAAAAGAAATGCTGGATCAGTTGCCGAAAAACCCTATTGTTGTGGAGATCGGCCATGGCGACGGCAATTTTCTGATGGGACTGGCAAAAGACTGTCCTGAAGGAGAATATATCGGATTTGATCCCCATGGGGCCAGAACCGCTGATATCCCGTGTGTCCAGTTTCATTCCTGCCTGTTTGAGCCCGCATTGCATCTGCCGGAGCTGAATCCGGATCTGATCATCAGCCGCCATGTACTTGAGCATCTGACAAATCCCCTCGGTTTTATCCAGAGCCTGTCATTTTCAGCGGCCTGTATTGGCGTGAAACCTGAGCTTTATATTGAAGTGCCCTGCATAGATCAGGCAATAGAAACCGGGAGAACTGTGGATTTTTACTATGAACACAATTCCCAGTTTACGACCCAGTCATTTAAAAAAATGCTTGAACGGTGCGGCGTGAAAATCAAGAGGATTAATCATATTTACGGCGGAGAAGTGATCTGTGCCTTTGTCAGACTGGGGCGGTGTCAGAGCCATGTCCGGATCGCCAAATCTGCTTTTCTTTTCCTTGACAGGATCAGAAAATCTGAGAACACGATTGTCGAACAACTGAACGCTCTTCATAAAAGCGGCAAATCCGTTGCGATCTGGGGAGGCACAGGAAAATCCGCCGCGTTTATCAACCGCTATCAGGCAGATGCTGAACGCTTTCCGGTGGTGGTTGACTCTGATATGACCAAGGTCGGCACATTCGTCCCCGGAACAGGCCAGGAAATACGATTCCGGGACTGGCTGACTGAGCATCCCGCGGAAGTGATTATCATCCCGCCGCAATGGAGAGCAAAAGACATCATGGAAGAAATGAAGCAACACGGAATCCGTGCGGATACTGTATTTATAGAGCATGAGGGGTGTCTGACAGACTATGCCAGCGAGGCGCATCCGTATTGATTGGTCGCCGCCGGTGTGCTGAACGTTAAAAAATTGTTGACAAAGATTAAGAACCATATATAGACTCTCAGGAAACAGGGAAAGAGAGAACATGGCTCTTGCACAAACGAATGCGGAGTTTGGCCAGTTGGTGAGTGCTGTGATGCGGCTCCCACAGGCCGAGTTTGAGAGATTTGTCCGCCGTGTCATAACTTATGAAAAAAAGGAGGATAAAGACAATGACTGAGATATTATCGGAACCGGTCACGGCTGAGATGCCGCCGTACCT
>JAOZLU010001032.1 GCA_029934695.1 Desulfobacterales bacterium
AAAAATTGAAAACAATCCGCAACATGCTGAAATTATGCAATGACAGAATTTTCGGTAAAAGCAGAGGTATTTTAGTTTCTTTTTCCGGTCGGGTTTTTTCCGAAAAAAGCAGGTTTCCTCTGAATATGACAGCTTCAGAAAGCCTTCCCCTGAATCCATATATAATCAGTATTTGTCAATCCCGAGGGAGCCTGCCTTTGTTTTCTTTTCCCCTTCCACATAAAAACTGTTGCCATTGCCGGAATTTTCTGTAATTATCCCTTATAAAAAATTCAACTGTATTATCCTGACTGTCTATAATGTCTTTATATTCATACAAAGCAACTGATATTTCTGGTAAAATTGCCAAGGGAACCCTTGAAGCCCCGGATGAAAAGGGGGCCGCGGACCGGCTTCATGACATGGGATATATTCCCATAAGAATCTCTCAGACCGGAAAAGGTCGGGGAAAACTTGCCGGAAGTGCAACAAAAAGCGGTGATCCGGATATCCTTTCCTTTTTTACAAGGGTTTCCACCAAGGATGTCATGCTGTTCACTCAGGACCTTTCTGCCTTGCTGGAAGCTGGCCTCCCGGTGGACAGGGCACTTTCCATACTGACCAATATAACGGAAAAGGAAAAATTCAGGGAAATCATCAGGGATGTTCTGAAAGCGGTTCAGGGGGGGAGCTATCTGTCAGATGCAATGGCAAAACATCCCGGGGCTTTCTCGGCTTTTTATGTGAATATGGTACGGGCCGGGGAAGCCGGAGGAGTTCTGGAAGCAGTACTGGAGCGGCTGGGCATATTTCTGGAAAGCTCCCAGGACCTCAGAGATTATATAAAATCCGCTCTGGTTTATCCTGTGTTTCTTGTTTTTGTGGGCGGTATTTCGATTATCATCCTGATGACCTTTGTGATTCCGAAATTTTCCATTATTTTTTCCGACATGGGACATGCCATTCCCCTTTCGACGCGCCTGCTGCTTGGGCTCAGTGAAGGACTGAGAACGTTTTGGTGGATGATCCTTGCCGGCTTAAGTCTTGTGTATTTTCTGATTTGGCGGTATGTGAAAACGCCGACGGGCCGTTTCAGAATGGACAGCCTTAAAATGAGGTTTCCCGTGAGCGGGAATCTGGTCAGAAAGATTGAAATTGCCCGGTTTTCAAGGACACTGGGAACCCTCATCAAAAGCGGCGTGCCGATTTTGGAAGCACTTGATCTGGTGAAGGATATCATCAGCAACAGGGTGATTGCGGGATCAATGGGTGAAATTTATGAAAGGGTCAAAAAAGGGGAAAGGCTCTCAAAGCCGCTGGGAGATATCGGGATATTCCCTTCCCTTGCGGTCCAGATGATCACGGTGGGGGAAGAGTCAGGCCGACTTGATGAAATGCTGCTGAGAGTGGCGGAAAATTATGAAAAAACAGTCAGAAATATAGTAAAAAGGTTTATCAGCCTGCTGGAACCGGCCATGATCCTTGTCATGGGGCTTGTGGTCGGATTTATTGTAATATCCATGCTCATGGCCATATTCAGCATGAATGAAATGCCGTTTTGATGTTGGATGTTTGATGTTGGATGTTGGATGTT
>JAOZLU010000459.1 GCA_029934695.1 Desulfobacterales bacterium
TCAGAACCGATATTGCATCACGCAGACCGACCACCCTCAGACTGCCGCTGTTTGTGTTTACATCCGTCTGCAGGGCCGATGTGGCAAAGTCACGGCCGTAGGTGTCATTCAGATGCATGCCGGTCAGGATAAGCTGGGAATTGCCTGATTCCTCCGGTTTGGCAGTGAACTCAACTTCAACCAGAGTCTGCGATCCCTGGGGCAGACCGTCACTTTCCATGGAGCTGAAAGCAATCCTGACCTGTCCGGGCTGGTCAGTGTTCGGGGCAACGATGTTGGCGTTCCCGGCCACGGATGATATCCGGGCATCTGTCGCTGTGATGAGAGAGGGGTCGTAATTCAGGACGATGTCCGTGCCCATCACTTTTGCGGCATCGTCAATGCTGACAGGCACCCATACAGAGCTGCCCGCGGATATGAGAATATTATCGGGAACGCTCACAGTCACCGGAGACGACCTCACAGAACGCTCCCGGCCCGTGTCAGAGGACTCCGGTGCCAGGGGAAGTCCCTTCCATATCCGCAGGATCAGGGCCACGTCGTTGGACCGGATATATCCGTCACCGCTCACGTCCCCCGCATTTCTCATCTCCTGCGTGAGTTCTATATTCCCCACAGCGGCATTCAGTGTGTAGAAAAGATCGGCAGAATCTATTTTCTCGTCTCCGTTCACGTCTCCGAGACTGTGTTTCTCACCCACTGTGAAAATACCGCTGTCGCTCAGGTCAATATCTATGGCCTCCAGATCGTGGTCCCCGACACAGTTGTAAACAGACGTGCCCGAAGCCTGAAATTCAAGCGTGGTGCTCTCTCCCGAGTTTCCGTTCACATTAAACAGCACATAGAAAAGCGCACCGCCCCCGTAAAGCGGTTCTTTGACAGACGAGGAAATCATGGCCCTGGCAACCCCGGGAGTTTCCAGATCGGAGGTCCAGGCATAGACTGAGGAAAGAGAGGTCTTTTCAATGGTTGTCGCGGAAAGCACGTCCGGCGAGTAGGTGATGTAGATATCGAGACCGCACATGCTGAGACCGTCGGCATTGGAGATGTTGATCGGAAGCCTGACCTCACTTCCCGATTCGCCCACGGAGTCGGGGATGAAAATCCTGACCCTGCCGAACACGACAGAAACCGGATCGGAGGGTTCGCTCTCATTGTCGAAAGTGTCTGTGGTGATCAGATAATAGTAATATGCGTTTCCTTTGGTGAGATCAGAGGAAGCGTCCACATAATAATCTTCCGTAAGCGGCTCTGTGTTGATTCTGGTATAGGAACCGCTCTCCGAGGCGGAACGATAGACGTTATAGCCTGTGAGATACGAACTGATTACGGGTTCCCAGGTCAGCCTGATGGAATCTATTCCGGATCGGGCTTCAAGATTTGCAGGAGAAAGCAAATCTTCCGGTTTTCCCGTAAAGTTCTGATTCATCTGATCCGAGCTTATACTGCTGTACGAGAGGTTCTCCGGGACAAACATATAACCGCCCATATTCGGCGTGACCGTCCCACTCCACCCCTGACTGACAGACAGGCTGTAATATCCTGAACTGTCCGTGACTGTGGACCCGGCACTGTTGCTGAAGTTCACTGTCACCCCGCTGATTCCGTTGTTCTCTGCATCCCTGACATTGCCGGAGATGGCATAAGTGTTTTTTGTTCCGGCATAATTCTGTTCAGACTGCTCCGAGGTCAGGCTGTCGTAGGAACGGTTCAGGGGATCGAAAGTATAATTCTCAATATCCGGCGTGACAGTGCCTGTCCAGTCGGAATCCACGTCAAGGCTGTAATATCCTGAACTGTCCGTGACTGTGGAGCCGGCGTTGTTGCTGAAACTCACTGTCACCCCGCTGATTCCTGCACTTTCCGAGTCTCTGACATAGCCTGAAACTGTATGGCGGATATCCTGCGGTTTTTCCGTAAAATTCTGCTCAGGCTGATCCGAGCTTATGTTGCTGTATGAAAGGTTCTCCGGGACAAAGGCATAGCCGCTCATATTCGGTGTGGCCGTCCCGCTCCATCCCTGGCTGACAGACTGGCTGTAAAACCCTGAGCTGTCAGTGGTTGCTGAACCGGCATCGTTGCTGAAACTCACTGTCACCCCGCTGATTCCGACACTTTCCGAGTCTGTGACATAGCCTGAAATGGTATAGCGGACATCTCCTGCTCCTGTTTTGACAATTATTTCTGACTTGAACGGCTCCAGCACCATGTCACCGCCTTGTTTGTCCAATGTCTCATAATTGCCGGGTATTGAAAAGGATTTGCTTTCATCAGTTTTGTTCACAATCAGGGCAGAATCACTTGAAATACCTTTCAGCCCCTCATTGTCAAATACAATTTTTGTCTTTTCCTTTTGCTGTGCCTCCACTTCCTGCAATTTGAAATTGTCTATCCACAGTTGCTGATCATCTCCGTCCTTGAGCAAAAAGATCGGTGCCACTGTCAGATCACGTCTTGCCCGAAACATATATTGATGGTGTTGTTTTTTGTTTTTAAATTGAAAATTGGATTCAGGTATCAGCCTGATAAATTCACCATCAAGTTTTTTTGCTATTCTGAACTGATATGTGGTTCTGCCTGCCGCATAAGAGTCGAACTCCAAATTGTAAATTTTATCTTTTTCAAAAGCGATCTCATTTTTAAGCTTTATAGACGTGGCACTTTCTCTCATAAAACTCGCTGATCCGGTTTTGGTTATGTCGTCACTGCATGTGCCTCCGCCCAAAACCGGGGGACTGTTCTCGCAATCTTCAAAATCATCCTCCGCCAAGGTACTGACAACTGACTTTATTTCAAACCCGGGAAACCTGACATCACACGAGCCGGACTTTTTATCATGACTGCCGTTGAAATGCAGAAAAGAATCCAGATCATATCCGCCGCCATAAAAAATATAACTCTCAGAATACGGAGAGCAGTAAAAATTGTTGTCAAGAACAAGATTCTCAGGATTCCCAGTTATCTCCAAGCCCTTGTGAAATGCGTATTTTCCCATGCCCATGACGATATTGTCGGCAACATACATTATGTTGTTCTTTATCTTTATCCCGCTTCCGCCTTTTTTGGACTGGATCTGAACTTCATTTCCATAAGAGACATTGTCGCTTACCTCATAATTCTTTTCCCCCTCAGTTACCATGATGCCAATGTCTCTTGCATAAGCAACCGTGTTACCTGTGATGACATTGTTTTTCATCTTTTTGTAATCAAAGATGCCCATGCCGTAAGATCCGTGCTTGGAAGTTTTATCCTCTCCTGCGTAACCGTTTGCGCCGTCATTGATGTTGCCGTAAACACCGATAATAATATTATCTGTGATTTTAATATTATTCCCTCTCAGGGTGATAGCACCGCCGTCATTGATATTCAGCAGCGAACCCTGAATGAAATTGTTGCTGATCGTCGCGCCGTCAGTGCCTATCTCCAGTGCTGAATACGATGAGTTGATAATGCTGTTGCCTGATATGTTCAGGGCTCCGCTGCCCAGGCTGTTGATCCCCTTTCCCTGTGTCAGCGCAGTGTTGAAGCTGCCATAAGTGAGAAACATACCGTTGTTCGTGATTTGATTCCCTGTAATACCAATATTTTCATGCTTTCCGATACTGATACCGGTTGCAAAGGAGTTGTCAATATGATTGTTCTTTATCTCAGTGTCATTTGAATTATAGATATAGACACCTTTGCCGCAATACTGCATATTGACGTTTTCAACGACTACATTGTCTGAGTTGTTGATATTGACACAACTGCCGAGATAATGCTTGAAGGAGAGGTCTCTGACAGCCACATTGTGCTGCTTCCAATAGATGCTGATGCCGTTGTCATGAGTGATTCCCTCTGTCAGGCTGTCGCTGATGTCCGTATCTTCCGGGGGATAGAGATATATTTTGCTGTTCTCACCGTCATAATACCACTCTCCCGGATAATCCAATTCCTCAAGTTTGTCATCCATGAAATATCCCCATCCTTTTATGGGATACCAGGGGGTTTTTTCGCTTTCAGTGGTTATCACGCCGTTGTTATAGCCTGTAATCTCCCTGACAGAGTATTGCCAACTGTATGTCCTGGCCCTCAAAGTGGCGCCCTTCCAATAGTTCCGGGTGTTTTCATAATCTTTCAGGTCCTCGTCATAAAACTTGTAGTCGCCTCTTTTCTCGTCTATGTTCAGCCAGTTTGCCTTGTCCGGGGAGCTGACATTCGGATATCTTGCTATGGTCATAAGCTTGCGGTTCACAAAAAGATGCTTGATGCCATTGACGTTTTCCTTGCCGCCGAACACCGCATCTGAGAGATCCGCCTCATACACTTTGTCTCTGATTTCCGAATTTATCCTGCCATCCGAAGTTTTTTCCCAGCCTGTTATATTCAGACTGCCGAGAAACAGAGGCCTGGTTCCGGTGCCGTATGCTCCGAACTTAATATTCGTCTTTTGCATTCTCTTTACGATCACACCTCTGAACTCATCTCCTCTTTTAAAAAGATAGACAGAATCAGATGCCTTGTGCCCATTAAAGGTTTCAAAGTCCCAGGGAGAATCCTGAGACAGACCGTCGTTTGAGCTGCTGCCTTCAGAAGATATATAGTAAACCGTCTCACTTCCTGATGCGCCGAAACTGTCGGCGCTTTCAACAGTCGCATCATCCAATGTCACTTCCTGATTTTTGTAATCTTCCATTCCAGCAGGCTCATTTATGACAAAGGCCGAAAAGGCATCCGTGCATACTGGCAATACTGCGAATGCAACAAGACAGAAATACAACAACGTATTGTGCATGATCTTCATAATCAATCCTCCATTGTGAATAATTTTCATAATTAATTAACAGTTTTGAACTTTTCCATCCCGCACTCCGGCCGGTTTGATAATCCGGCGGGAACGCGGCTCGAAACTTTCGGCATACCCGGACGATTTAGGCCCCCCTTTCTTTCCCTTTCGGACAGTCGGCAAGATTTTTTTGGATCATTTTAATCCTTCTGAATTTTGGCATGCCCTTTATCTTCCAGTCAACCCATATTGAAATTTGAATATTTCTGATTCTGACGGATTCTGTGGTTTCCGATACGGGCTGAAAATTGTGAACCGCAGATGAACGCAGACGGCCTTCAGACTCATCCACGTCTGTCCGCTGTCTGTGAAGGCAGTGCTTCAGACCGACTTTCAGGATCGTGACTGTCTGAAATCATATACCACAAAATCCGTTAGAACCAGGAATATTTCCCACTTCAATCAGTTTCGTGTTTCTCTGAAGTCCTAATTAATACAACATACACAGGATGATTCTTTTTCTTACATCTGGTCTGGAAAAAATTGCTTCCGGTTGCAGGCAGGTTGCCAGTCTTTTGTTTCAGCAGCATAATATCCTGATTTTATAGAATTTTTCATTAAACGGAACCAGTGCCAACGGGTTGCAAATGATTGGAAAACAACATCAGACATTAGAATGTCTGTTTTCAGGAATTTAATTATTGACTTTGCTTATTAAATGTTATACAGTAATTTTATTATTAATAAATCTGGTGTATTTTAAAAAGATAATCACAGGGAAACATTTTTTGAAAGGCTATAATCCAAACAAAAAATGAGGAAATTTTATCATAAGGGGAATCAGATGAAAATTAGCTTAATGATTGCAGGATTATTGATCCTGATATTTTCGCAACCCGCTTCAGCGGAAATGCCTTGAGCCTTTTCCGCCCTTGATTATTGATAT
>JAOZLU010001033.1 GCA_029934695.1 Desulfobacterales bacterium
CATCCAGCATCAAACATCAAACATCCAGCATCAAACATCCAGCATCAAAGTTATTTTTGCAGAATGAATTGGCCTTCTGCATCCACTTTATAGACCCGATACACATCGCCCACACGGTCGCCTTTTTTATTAAAGGACAGATTGCCGGTCAGACCGGGAAAATTTTTCAGTTTGGCGTGGAGATATTCTGCCACTTTTTTGGTATCCGCAGAACCGGCTCCTCTGATGGCTTCTGCGACAACACGGAAACCGTCACCGGACAGCACTGCATAGATGGAGTTGGGCGCATTGCCGTATTTTTTCTGAAAAGCCTCCACAAACTCAGTTGACACTTTTGAAGGCAGATCCTTGGGAAGGGGCGAGCTGACAAAATAAAATCCTTCTGCTGAATCTTTCCCGGCAATTTTGACCAGATCCGGGTGATTGGTTGCATCTCCGCCGATAAACGGCACTGCCCAGCCCATTTCTTTTTTCTGGCGAAGGAGCAGACCGGCTTCAGGATAATATCCTGTGAAGAAAACAGCTTCCGGATTGGCACTCTTCAGCTTGGTCAGAATGGCATTGTAATCCCTTTCCCCGGGTGTCATTGCATCATAAAATACGATTTTCACTCCCGCTTTTTCCAAAAGGGCCTTGGTTTCGTCAGCAAGCCCTTTGGCGTAGGTGGTGTTGTCATGCAGAATTGCGATATTTTTGTAGCCCAGTGTTTTGATGGTCTGAGCCGCGACTCTTCCCTGCTCATCATCTCTGGGGCAGGTGCGGAAGAAAAAATTCAGTCCCTTTTCTGAGAGCCGGACCGCTGTGGAGCCGTTGGCAACCTGGATGATATTTTCTTCATCATAAATGTTCTGGGTGGCTTCGGTGACAGAGGAGCCATAAGTTCCGATCACCGCCATGACCCCCTTTGTTGACAGACGCTGGGCGGCCAGAGCCGCTGTCTTGGGGTCTCCCCCGTCATCTTCGCTGATCAGCTTGATCTGTTTTCCCAGAAGTCCTCCGCCCTTGTTCACATCCTCGACCAGAAGGTCCAGCACCTGCTTCATTTCCTGTCCTTCGCTGGCCCATGCACCTGTCATGGGTCCCATGAGGCCGATCTTAATGGTATCGGCAGCAAAAGCTGTGGTTGAAAGAAGCATCAGACACAATGCCAATGCAAAAACAAACTTCTTTTTCATAAACTCTCCTTACTTTTTTGGGTTTGATAAATAAAAAATGATTGCCAGACAAAACCTGAACAAACTTCAGTCCATTTAACAAAGATATAACTTTGTGTCAACTTTTATAATCAGACAAAAACCTGACAAATAAGATAAGCGACGACACATTTCATCTAATAGGTCAGGCAATTTCAATGTGCAACTTTTTTTCTGATTATAACGCTTTTAGGGGAGGCCTGAAATCAGCCCTGCGTCGCACCTTTTTAACCACAAAGGACACAAAGGGGGCACAAAGCTATGCATCGTAACTGTCTGTTTTTATTGATCCATGATGTGCCGGACGGGGCTGTGCCGGACTTGTGCCGGACGGGGTTTGCAACCCGTCCGCAATGTTTTGCATATCCACGAAAGCA
>JAOZLU010001034.1 GCA_029934695.1 Desulfobacterales bacterium
GAAAGCCCGGAAAACGTGAGGCTGCTTTCCGCACCAACTGCGGACACCTCCGCGAACTTCGTATCCGAGGCGGTGTCAAGAGTGCTATCATCGGAGAACCAGAGTTGGAATTTCCCGATGTCCGAGGTTTCGTATGTGCCGTTGGTTCTGAAGGTGATACTGGTCAGGGTGGCATCGGTGTTTTCGGGTGAAAGGGTGAGGTGGTAGAGTGGATGAGCGGTTGTGCCCGGAGCTACATGGGCATCTGAAACTGTGGGAGACTCAATGTTCACCTTGCCGAAGGTGATGATTTTTACCGGGGTGTGTCGGTCGGTGGTGGTTCCGTCGCCCAGTTGGCCATAATAATTCGCTCCCCAAGCCCAGACCGTGCTGTCCGATTTCAGCGCAAGGTTGTAGTAAGACCCGGCGGAAACAGCAACAACATCGTCAAGGCCCGATACTTGAACCGGCTGCTGATAGCTGTCGGTCAAGCTTCCGTCGCCCAGTTGGCCGAACCTGTTTTCCCCCCACGCCCATACAGTACCGTCTGATTTCAGCGCAATGCCGTGGTAAGACCCGGCGGAAACAGCAATAACATCGTAAAGGTCTGATACTTGATGAAGCCATGTATTTCTTCCCCACTCCCAGACCGTCCCGTCGATTTTCAGGGCAAGGTTTGACACGCCTACTGAAATGGCGCTGACACCGGAAAGATCGGAGACCTGCGTTGGCGTGAGAAGGTCTGGGAACTGGTGCATGATGGTATTCTTTCCCCATGCCCAGACCGTGCCGTCGGTTTTCAGGGCAAGGCTGTGGAAGTCCCCCGCTGCGACAGCGATGACATCGGAAAGACCGGAGACCGGTATCGGACTGTGACGAGTTGCCCTGGTTCCGTCTCCGAGCGGGCCATAGTCATTCCTTCCCCATGCCCAGACCGTGCCGTCGGTTTTCAGGGCAAGGCTGTGGAAGTTCCTCGCTGCGACAGCACTGACACTGGAAAGACCGGAGATTTGCGCCGGCGTGTGACGATCTGCCCCACTGGTTCCATTTCCGAGCTGGCCATAGTCATTCCTTCCCCATGCCCAGACCCCGCCGTTGGGTTTCAGTACAAGGGTGTGACCCTGTCCTGCTGCGACGGCCTTGACACCGGAAATGCTGGAAATCTGCACCGGCGTGTGACGATCTGTCGTGGTTCCGTCTCCGAGTTGGCCATTTTCGTTATATCCCCATGCCCAGATCGTGCCGTTGTTCACAACAAGGTTTTGCCCACCGGCCTGCAACACGGTGGCCTCATGAATTGTCTCCGAACCACCGCCGCCAAATGAAAGCGTTGCAAAAACAGGTCCGGCAAAGGACACAGCCATGCCCACTACTACAACCATCACCAGCGCCAGTCTCATGGGGCCGGCAAACCATTTTATTTTTTTCATTGATTTCATCAATATTCTCCTTTTTTTGGGAACTACAAGGATTGGGTTTAGTAAGGATAAGCTTCAGGAATTGGGACGCTCTGGTTGGCCCTTCATCCTTCATCCTTTTTCCATAACTACAAGGATTGGGTTTAGCAAGGATGGGCTCAGGGTTTTTGACG
>JAOZLU010000460.1 GCA_029934695.1 Desulfobacterales bacterium
CACACAGACCGTATCCTGCGGCAGCAACCTGACCGTCACAGCGACACCTGACGGATGTTCGGAATTTGCAGGCTGGAGCGGAGATGCCACAGGAACCGGCAATGCAGTGCTGACCAACATTCAGTCTGACAAAACCCTGACAGCCACGTTCAACAAGAAAACCTTCACCGTAACGATCAATTCGGCCGGAGACGGATCAGGAACTCTGTCAGAAAGCACTCAGACAGTTCCCTGCGGCAGCAATCTCACCGTCACGGCCACACCGGATTCAGGCTCGGAATTCACGGGCTGGAGCGGAGACGCCACCGGAACCGGCGATGCGGTCCTGACGAACATCACATCGGACATGACGATCACGGCCACGTTCACACGCCTGTGTATCCCGCCCGACTGGGCACCCGCCCAGAACCAGCAATACAACATGACCGTCATGGCCCAGTTGAAGATCGGAGAAATTCTCTCAGCCGATCCTGACGACATGATCGGCGCTTTTGCAGGCACAGAATGCAGAGGAGTTGCCTCTCCCATCTCATCGGACGGACTGATATTTCTGACAATAACCTCAGATGTCTCATCAGCCGAGGCGATCACTTTCAAAGTCTGGGACGCTGACGCATGTAAAACCGTGAACGCGTGTGAGAGCATCTTTTTTGAGAACCAGACCGAACAGGGAAGCACAGATGAGCCTTTCATCTTCACAGATTGCAGCAAATGCGACATGACCATCACCTTTGGCGCGGGATACACCTGGTTTTCGGTGAACCTTGATTCAGCGGATACGGATCCGAACACGCTCTTTGCAGACCTGAATCCGGAAAAAGATGACAGAATCATAGGACAGACAGGCTTTGCAGTTTACGACGGGACCCGGTGGATAGGCAGTCTCACGGCCATTGACCCCGGGCAGATGTGCATTATGAAACTGAGTACGGAACAGGAATGGTCCGCCCAGGGCGAATGCATTGACCCCGCATCCACTCCCCTGCACCTCGGTGCAGGCTGGACATGGTTAGGTCATCTGCCTCAGAATGCCCTGCCGATCAATACCGCGTTTGAAAATCTGAACCCTGCTGATCCGGCATATCCCACCCCTCAGTACGATGACCGACTGACAGGACAGACAAAGTTTGCCGTGTATGACGGCGACAAGTGGGTTGGCTCTTTGCCAGAACTTCATCCGGGTCATGGCTACAAAATAAGGCTGGCCAATGCAGGCATACTGACCTATCCTGATGATTCAAAAAAGAAACGGAGATCATCCCCAATATCTGAAAACAGGACACCCCGTAAGACTGCAAGGGAAAATGATTCCAGGCCCGACTGGACACCCACGCCGAACCTGCTCTACAACATGAGTGTCATCACAAAGCTCCGGATCGGAGACAGCTTTTCCACAGACGAGGCGGACATGATCGGAGCGTTTGTCGGTGATGAATGCAGAGGGATTGCAAGCCCCATCTCCTCTTATGACGGATATGTGTTCCTCACCGTGGGTTCGGATGTCCCCTCCGGCGAGACAGTCACATTCAAAGCCTATATTGCTGATAGTGATGCGGTGTATGACATGCCCAATCAGGAGATGACCTTTGAAGATCAGGGCGAGGTCGGAACACTGGAGGCACCGGTCACAATCGGAGCTGTGACAGCGGAAATCGCCTCCTCAGTCCCGGACATCACAGATGATTCACCCATCTCTGTGACAGTGACATTCAGCACCTCGGTAACAGGATTCGAGGTATCGGACATCGTCACCAACGGGACCATAGACGATTTTGAGGGTTCCGGGACCGAGTACAGCTTCACATTGACGCCTTCAAATCTCGGTCTTGTGACAGTTGACATTCCTGCAAATGTGGTTGCTGATACGGACAGCATCGGCAACACAACTGCCACACAATTCCGCCGGACCTGCATCAGTCTCCGAGCCGCCATGCTGGTTTTGAAGGCATTGGCAGGAATGGACGGGGATGATGTCACCCTTGAACTGGATGTGACCAAAGACGGAAAGCTCGGAACAGAAGATGCTGTTTACATTCTGAATTTCATCGCAGATTAAGATGACCTGCGAGGTTTGGCTGGTTTTCTCAGGCCCGTAGGGTCGCCATGTTTGTAGCATTAAAAATCAAACCGGCCAGGCCCGCAGGGTCGGCATGTTTGTAGCATTAAAAATCAAACCGGTCATTCTACAAACATGGCGACCCTACGGGCCTCTGAATGGCGGTGTCTGGCTGGTTCTACAAACATGGCGACCCTACGGGCCTCTATAATGGCGGTGTCTGGCTGGTTCTACAAACATGCCGGCCCTACGGGCCTCTGAATGGCGGTGTCAGATACACAAATTTGTTGAGTGGGAGGCATGAAAAAAGATGTTGACACCACATTTTATTCATGTCAATATGACGGAATTGAGAGCAGGGTTACGAGCAAGAGCTGGAAAACTCCCCTGTGAACCCCGCAATGGCGCGGTTTCCGGGAGATGTTCACGGGGCAGGTACGGCAGGGCAGGGATCTCCCCAAAAGGCGTTATAATCAGGAAAAAGTGGCAGAAACAAAATAAATCAGGAGGAAATTGCACAATGAGTAAGATGAAAAGTTGGTTCCGATTGATGGCGTTTTCAAGTCTGGCTTGTCTGTTTTGCGGGGCCGGATATGCGGAAACAGTGCCTGTAGTGAACGATGTGTTCAAAACCGCAGCCGAGCAGAGTCCCATTTTCTTCACTGCTTCCGATTTTGCCGAGGCTTATGAGGATGCTGACGGGGATATTCTGGTAAAAATCAGAATTGCGGGCCTTTCGGACCAGGGCATACTGAAACTTTCCGGCAATGCGGTAGAAGCGGATGATGAAATCGAATCTGCTGATCTGAGCGGCCTCAGTTTTGAACCTGACCAAGGATGGACGGGCCGGACTTTTTTCAACTGGAACGGATCTGACGGAGCGTCTTATGCGTCATCGGAAGCTGCGGTTCATATCAGAGACCATGCTTCAAACAGCCTTCCCGTGGTGAAGAATATTGAGAAAACCGGGAACGAAGATATCACGCTCTGGTTTGCAGGCTCGGATTTCGCAGACGCGTTTGAAGATGTGGACGGGGATATACTTGACAAGATACGGATCACCACCTTTCCGGCCAACGGCGTATTAAAGCTTGATGACACCGAGATCGCACTGACGGATGTCATCGAATCAGCGGATATGGGAAGTCTCACCTTCACGCCTGATAAGGATTGGAACGGTGCAGCGTCTTTCAAATGGGAAGCTTCTGACGGAACAGACTGGTCATCCTCACCCGCGGATGTGAATATTTCCATCACAGCCGAGCCATCCGCTTCTGTAGTCATTCGCAAGAAAGAAAAGGAGGATGCCAATGTCGAATTTGACATAAGCGATCTCGCGGATGCGGAACTTGACGCGGGGAGCATTTTCATGCTCATGACGCTGCCTTCAAACGGTCTCATGCTCTTTGACTACAGGAAAACAACGGAAACACATTCCTTTAACGGAGGCCCGCTGGTATCGGGTCAGAAAATGCCAATGGCCGAACTGCTGGAAGGGGAGCTGGTATTCAGGCCCGATGAGAACTTTCACGGGTACGCGGAATTTCTGTGGAAAGTGAGTTATGCAGGCCAATGGCTGGATGACAATTCGACCCGGATCGCCATCTCTCCAGTGAATGACACACCTGTGACGAAAAATATCCGCAAAAGCGGGAACAAAGAGACAACAGTTTACTTTACGGCCCGGGACTTTGCCAATGCCTTTGAAGATGCGGACAGCGATATTCTGAGCAGCATCCGGATCACCAGTCTTCCTTCTGACGGAATATTGGAGATGAACAGCGAACTGGTGAATACAGGGCAGGTCATTGAGGCCGAGGAGCTGGACCGGCTCAGTTACATTCCTGGCGATCCATGGGACGGGTCTGACAAATTTGAATGGACAGGATCAGATGGGACCGCATACGCGGTTGCATCAGCCTGGGTCAGTATAACGGACAATGGCACCAATGAACCGCCTGAACCGGGAAATATCATAAAAACCGGGGAGGAAAACCGCACGTTCTGCTTTACTGCCTCGGATTTCGCAGACGTGGTTGAAGATGCGGACGGCGACACGCTGAACCGTATCCGGATCACTGATGCTCCTGCAAACGGCGCATTGAAACTGAATGACACGCCAGTATCCGACAATGCGGAGATCAGTGCCTCGGATCTGGGTAATCTCTGCTTTGCGCCGGATGAAGGCTGGTACGGCCAAACTCTGTTCAAATGGGAAGCTTCTGACGGACACGCCTGGTCTGTTTTTCCCGCGGATGCGGAGGTTACAATTGTTTCTGCGCCGGTGCGTATCGGAACGATTTTCAAAAGCGGAACCGAGGATGCGGATGTCGAATTTGATCAGAGCGATCTGTACAACTTTGAACTTGACGAGACCAGCCTCATCAAAGTTGTCAGCCTTCCTGAGCATGGCACATTGCTGTTCGATCCGGAGAAAACAACCGGCGAACATGTATTTGACGGCGATCCCATGGCCCAGGGACAGGAGATGCCGATACCCGAGCTTCTGGCCGGAGAGCTTGTGTTCAGGCCCGATGAGAATTTCTACGGCGCCGCTGAATTTATCTGGAGAGCGAGCAAGGCGGGGGTGTGGTCAGAAGATGACCGGATCATGCTCATCATCACACCCGCCAATGACAGGCCTGTCCTGAAGGAGATCAGCAAAACCGGGTATGAAAACACCCCGATCCCCTTTTCCGCGTCAGATTTTCTGAGCGCGTTTGATGATGTTGACGGGGATATGTTAAGTGGGATACAGATCATTGCTCTCCCGGACAACGGGCTTCTGCTGTATGATGATACGCCCGCTGCTCAGGATGATGTCATTCCCGTATCGGAACTGAACCGTCTCAGTTTTGTGCCGGATGAGAATCAGACCGGTTCGGCCCGATTTGTGTGGAGCGGATCTGACGGAACAGCTTACACCGCTGCCCCGGCCGCGGTCAACATCCGCATCAGACCCGGGTATCACAGTGCGGATTACAATTCCCCGGATTACGAGATCAGCCTTTCCGAGCTGCTCCGTGTTATCCAGCTTTACAACCATTCCTCCATCCAGTGCGATGCCGGTTCGGAAGACGGATATGGGGCCGGGGAGGGGAGCAGAACCTGCTTTCCTCATGACTCGGATTATGCTCCCCAGGACTGGCGCATCTCCCTAAGCGAACTTCTCCGGATCATTCAGCTGTACAAAGCCTCCGGGTATCATGCGGATTTGAACGGAGAAGACGATTTTGTCCCGGGAAAGTGAGGTATCATCAAATATTCGAAGTAACCCAGAGGAGTTCCTTCGGGTTCGGGGATGTGCTGATTTTCATAAGTCTTTAATCTCCCCGGGCCCAAAAAACTTTTGATCTGTCTGAAAAATTCTCCACTGACAGATATCATCAAATTCCTGTTGGTAGGAGGAGCCATTATCTGGCTCATGGCCCGCGGCACGGAGAGACTGGGGTATAACTGGCAATGGTACCGGGTTCCCCGGTATCTTTTCTCATTTGAAAATGGAAACTTCATCCCCGGGCCGCTGATTAACGGGCTGATGGTCACATTTCAGATTACCGGTTTGATGTTTGATGTTTGATGTTTGGTGTTTGGTGTTTGATGTTTGATGTTTGATGTTTGGTGTTTGATGTTTGAT
>JAOZLU010000461.1 GCA_029934695.1 Desulfobacterales bacterium
ATCCCGGGGTTGTAGGGTGGGTGGAGGATTTCGATTTTTTACGCAGTAAAAAACGAAACCCGCAACCCACCTTGACAAACTCACAAACGAAATCATCACATATAATTGGATTTACAGAGGGAGGTAAAATACAAAATGACTTAGAACCTTAAAATTTACTGTTTTATATAAGGAGGAGACTGTGCCCTTTATGTACAAAGCTAAACTTACTCTTCCGGATTATTATTTATTAATTTGATTAAACATAAATGGATGATCCGGGAGAACCGCAGCCAAACCTTGCTGACTGTTCCCATTTCATCCGTTTTGAAAGGAAAATACAGAATATGGGAGCAAAAGACAAAAAATGGCTGGTATCCTTATCTGATAATGTCATTAAAAACCGTAAAAAACTGCCAAAAAAAGTCAATGGTGCGCTTTATGCGCTTTCCGAAGAGATTAAAAATAAAGGACCGGTCAGAGGAAACTGGCTGAATTACAGTAAACTGGGAAAGAAACGTCATCACTGCCACTTGAAAAAAGGTAATCCCTCTTATGTCTGCGTATGGGAAGTGACAGACGAAAAAATAAGGATTGTATCCATTGAATATGCCGGAACTCACGAAAAAGCTCCCTATTAATAATCCTGTGGAACTGCGGTTTATCGGACCGTCCGAAAATCAGGAAAAAGCAGTCCGTTATTTAAAACGGATGGGCTTTACCGACGTATCTGATTCGCGTCCCTTCAGAGAAGTCTTTCTGGAAGACTGTGACGAAGAGGAACTTCCAGGCCTTGCCCTGGTTGGGGCAAGATGTAAAGAAGATATCACCCAGAAAGAACTTTCAAAACTTACAGGGATTCCCCAAGGCCACATTTCCCAGATGGAAAATGGGAAAAGACCCATTGGAAAGACCATCGCCAAAAAATTGGGAAAGGCATTGGATATAAGTTACAAGGTCTTTCTGTAGGCTTTATAAGTGCGGGAGGCAGAGCCTCCCGATTTACGTTACGAGGCGGAGCCTCGTAACGAGTTCATTCTTTCAAGCTCCAAATTTTAAATAAATCCCAAATTCCAATCACCAAATCTCAAATTCCAAGCAGCAAATCCCCAAATTCCAAGACCAGTTGTTTGGAATTTGGTCATTGGGATTTATTTGTTATTTGGAATTTGTGATTTATTCTTTTCCCATTATGCTGCTTCTTTACATTCCACATCCTGAAACAGCGCATCTGTCTTGGCCATGAGCTGCTGATCTGTGAAATGCTGGAGGGAAATGGCTTTCCCGGGGCATTCTGACACGCAGATGCCGCACCCGTGACATTCCGCAGGCTCAATCACCGCATACGAATGTTCTTTCACCTCCGGAATATTGTACGGACACGCCCTCACACAGGTGAGACACACCGCACAGCGGGTCGAATCCACCGTCGCAACTATGCCGCCGACCATGATCTCCTCTTTGGATAAAATGGTCATGGCTCTGGATGCGGCCGCCTTTGCCTGGGCAATGCTCTCTTCCAACGGTTTGGGGAAATGCGCCAGACCTGCCAGGAAAATTCCCTCCGAGGCAAAATCCACCGGCCTCAGTTTTGCATGGGCCTCCACGAGAAATCCCTCGCTGTTGACAGGGACCTTGAACAATTCAAACAATTCTTTATTCTCATTGGAAGCAATACCGGCCGCCAATATCAGCAGGTCCGGGTTCAGACGGACAGGCATCCGCAACACATGATCCATTATCGTCACCCTGAGTGCATCATGCTCCCCTCGGGTGACTTTTGGCAGATCAGCCAGATCATAGCGGATGAAAATGACCCCCTTCTCCCTTGCCTCCCTGTAAATATCTTCCCGGAATCCGTAAGAGCGAATATCCCGATAGATGATATAAACCTTCATCCTGGGATTCAGTTTCTTCAGAGCCAGCGCACCTTTGAGACTGTGCGTGCAGCAGATTTTACTGCAATACGGTCTCTCAGGCGTTCTGGAACCGACACACTGGATAAATACCGCGCTCTTAGCCTTTACAAGACGCTCGTCATTGCTGCTCAGAGCCGTATCCATATCCAAATGCGTCATCACCTCGGGATGCTCTCCGTACAGATATTGGGTGGGCCTGTCTTCCTTTCCGCCGGTGGCTATGATGGTTGCGCCATGCTCCGCAATCGTTTCCGAACCATCACCATTTCCGGAAGTCAGGGTGCTCGTAAAATTGCCAATGCAGCCGGTTGTCTTGGAAACCGTGGTTTCCAAAAAGAGCTGAAGCTTCGGGTGTTCCTCCACTCTCCGGACAAGATCGCTCAGATAAGGGCGTACTTCCTCGCCCTGCCAGGTTGAGCGGAGTATGTTGGCAATCCCCCCCAACTCACGGGTTTTTTCCACGAGATACACCTGACAACCCTGATTCGCAACTCCCAGAGCTGCCTCCATTCCGGCCACACCGCCGCCGATCACAAGGGCCGCCTTTTTTATTCCCAGCGAAACCTGATGAAGCGGCTCAATATAAGCGGCCTTTGCCACCGCCATGCGGACCAGGTCTTTGGCCTTTGCAGTGGCCCTTTCAGGATCGTTCATATGGACCCAGGTGTTCTGGTCCCGGATGTTCGCCATTTCAAAGAGATACGGATTCAGCCCGGTTTCACGGATCGTCTCCTGAAAAAGCGGCTCATGGGTCCGGGGAGAGCAGGATGCCACCACCACGCGGTTGATCCCGTGTTCCAGGATGACCGTCTTCATCTTCTCCTGGTTATCCTGGGAACAGGTGAAGAGGTTGTCCTCAACATGGACCACGTTGGGCAGGTTTTTGGCATAATCCCGTATCGCGGGCACATCAGCAATGCCGCCGATATTGATGCCGCAGTTGCAGACAAACACACCCACGCGGGGGGCCTGGTCTGAGACATCCATCTCCGGCGGCAGTTCCCTGACGCGTGTGAGGCTCCATCGGGCATCAGTCAGTTTCTGAGTCGCGGCAGCGGCAGACGCGGATGCCTCCATGACCGAAGACGGAATATCTTTTGGCTCCTGAAACGTGCCGCAGACAAAAATCCCCTCCCTATTGGTGCTGACAGGCGACAGACAGCTTGTTTTGGCATATCCGTGGGCATTCAGGTCAATGCCCATCTTTTCCGCGAGTTGGGCAGCATCACTGGCCGGGGACAGTCCCACTGAAAGCACCACAATATCAAAAAGCTCTTCAGCTCTTTTCCCTGATTCCGTGGCATAGGTTATTTTCAGTCTGTCATTATCTGCCGGATCAACCGAATGAATTCTGGAGCGAATGAACCGGACTCCGTTGTCTTCCTGTGCTCGTACATTATACTTGTCAAAGTCCTTGCCATAAGTCCGCATGTCCATGAAAAAAACAGCCGTGTCCAGCTTTTTTTCGCTGTGTTCCTTGGCAATAACGGTCTGTTTATTGGCGTACATGCAGCAGACTGATGAGCAATAGCTGTGATCACAGTTGTTGATATCCCGTGATCCCACGCACTGGAGCCATGCGATTTTATTCGGCTCCTTATGATCCGAGGGCCTGATCAGATGCCCTTCGTTGGGACCTGATGCGGAAAGCATGCGCTCAAATTCAAGGCTGGTGACAACATTGGGATGCGAGGCATAGTTATATGAGTCATATTTGCTGGGATCAAAGGGCTTAAAACCGGGTGAGAGAATAACAGCGCCCACCTCAATGGTGTGTTCTTTGCGCTTCATCTCATGATCCACCGCGTTAGCCAGGCACACCTCCACACACTGATAACATTCTGAACAGACAGCACACGCAAGGCATCTGTCTGCCTCCTTCCTAGCCTGTTCTTCCTTGAATCCCAGTTGGACTTCGTTGAAATTCGTGATGCGGGTGTCACCGGGCAGGTGAGGCATTTCCTCTCTCGGAACTACAGCAGCTCCCCTGGTTTCAATATCTTCCACCGGTACCAGTTTCCTGCCCCGTCCTTCGCGGAGGTCTGCTCCCTGGACAAACCGGTCAACAGAAATCGCAGCCTCTTTTCCTGCTGCAATGGCCTCTATCACTGTTTTGGGGCCTGTGACCGCATCACCGCCCGCAAAGATATCCGCGTCCTCGGTCTGCAAGGTGACCGGATCAACAATCATGGTACCCCAGTCGGTCAATGTGCATTCGCATTCATCAGTGAGACATGCCCAGTCAGACTCCTGACCAATGGCCGGAATCAGCGCATCTATCTCAATGGTGAACTCTGATCCGGGGACAGGCTCGGGACGCCGTCTTCCGCTGTCGTCAGGTTCTCCGAGCTGCATCTGAATGCACTCAACCGCCCTGACCTTTCCGCCTTCCTCAATGACGCGGATCGGGTTTGTCAGGGTCATGATCTCAATGCCCTCGTCACGGCATTCGGCAATTTCTTCCTCGTTCGCAGGCATTTCAGCCTCGCTCCGGCGGTAGATGATAAAAGCCTTGGATGAACCTGTCCGGAGGGCTGTTCGTACTGAGTCCATTGCGACGTTTCCGCCACCTACCACTGCGACCCGGTCTCCGAGGGTGATCTGTTTTCCCAGGTTGACTTCCCTGAGAAATTCCACGCCCGGATACACGCCTTCCATGTCTTCTCCGTCAATCCCCAGAGTTTTGCACTCATGAGAACCGATGCCCATGAAAAATGCCTTATATCCCTCTTCCCTGAGCTGGCCGATGGTAAAATCTTTGCCGATCTCCACGCCTGTTCTGAATTGGACACCCAGGTCTCTGATCACCTGGATTTCCAGGTCAATGATATCTCTCGGAAGGCGGTATGAAGGAATTCCCACAGTGAGCATTCCGCCCAGAACAGGGAGTTTTTCAAAGACTGTCACCTGATATCCTTCAAGGGCAAGGAAATAGGCACATGCAAGCCCTGCCGGGCCTGCGCCGATGATGGCGATCTTTTCCTCTCTTTCCGGTTTCTTCTCAGGGACAAAAGAGACATTGTTCTCCCTTGCCCAGTCCGCCAGAAACCGGTGGGTGGACCGGATGGCCAGGGACTGGTCAACTTCATTGCGGGTACAGACCTGTTCGCATGGCTGATGACAGACCCGTCCGCAGATACCGGGGAAAGGATGTTCCTGCCTGAACAGTTCATACGCTTCCTTATATTTCCCCTCATTGACAAGGGCCATCATTCCCTGGATACTCGGATTTGCAGGACAGGTGGCCTTGCACGGGGCAGTTCCTTTTTTCTCAATGGCGAAAGCACTGGGCATGGCTTGGGGATAAAGCTTATACGCTGCTTTTCTCTGGGCAAGTCCCTCGTCAAAGAGGTTGGGCGTTTCAACAGGGCATATTTTCTGGCATTCGCCGCATGCCGTACATTTTTCAATATCTATATACCGGGCCTCTTCTGACAGTTTTATCTGGAAATTTCCTGCTTCTCCGCTGATCTCCTCCACCTGGGTCATGGTCAGGAGTTCAATGTTCAGGTGCCTCCCGGCCTCGACCAGCTTGGGCGAGATGATGCACATGGAACAGTCATTGGTAGGGAAGGTCTTATCCAGTTGGGCCATGACCCCGCCAATAGCGGATTTATTTTCCACCAGATAGACCAAATATCCCGAATCAGCCAGGTCCAGTGAAGCCTGAATGCCTGCAATCCCGGCACCGACAACCAGCACGGACCCTATCGCTTCTTGTGACATCGTTAATTTCCTCCTTTAACTTGATGTTTGATGGTTGATGTTTGATGGTTGATG
>JAOZLU010000462.1 GCA_029934695.1 Desulfobacterales bacterium
TCATACACTTCTTCCGGGAAATCCGGCCGCGAACTGTTCGTGGTCATCTGCCGGCATGTTAATTCCCAATTCATATAAATCCCTCACAATCTGCTTCAGCACCTTCAGAATACGGAGGATGTCGAAAATATCATCACGGGTGGCTATAAGCGGGGTGCTGATGCAATATTCCTGTCTCTCCAATATCATAAAAAACCAGAACTGACCGCGGACATGACAACCGTAAATCGGATGTCTGTGTTCGTTGATCTCCTGGGCTACCAGCATGGCAGCCAGGGTCTGGCCGGCAGGGTCTCCGTCAGGGTCTGTCTCTCTCTTGTATTCCTGAAAACAGAAATACGGTTTTTCCGGCACACGGAAACCGCTGGCAATCATGCCGTCCGGTTTGCCGGACATTTCTGTTCCCTCAACCACACCGCCGAACGCCCTTTCGGCAAAGAGGCCGAATTTTCTGCCTGAGAAATTGACCAGGGCGAACACAGGCCCGATGAAATGCTGAATCAGTTCTGCCTCGTTCCAGTCATGGACATGATCTCTGAGCGTCTTTCCCAGCATCGTCAGAATCTGATGTTCCGGATCGGAAATGTCTGCCTGGCCGTCAAGCCATGTTTTAAATGCCCGAGTGTCGTCGATCTGTTCCAGACCGAACAGTTTGTCCAACTGGGCCAACGTACAGTTTTTGAAATTAAGCATATTTCATCACCTGAATTCACGGTATTTTGCTCTAGAGCTTTTAAGAAAATGTCTGGCACTCCGGAAAGGGAAATTTCCAGTATTTTCAATCTGCTGAGGATGACGCATCAGGGGGGACAGTCTGTTCCAGACTTCGCCCACTTCCAAAAAGACATTATGTTTAAAATGTCTATAACAGAAAATGATGCCTGTCAATCCGTTTTTGAGGTCCCGAGGTTGCCTCAATGTTGTGGCAGATCGCAATCTTGGGAACCCCTTGGGGGGCTTGGTTCGGAGCGTCCCCTAAATCCGTTATAATCAGAAAAAATTGTATTAATGTTGGGGAAAATGGAAGACAAAGTTGCATTGCAACATAAATATTTGGTTGCTTTGGTCTGTATCTAAAAAAATATACACAGGACTAAGTCTCTGTAATATCTGCGGTTGTCTGTATCGAAATTGGTTAAAGTGTCAATATCGCAATGCCTGTTTCCAGTGCGGATAAATTTGAATATTCGGGATTTCCGGCAAATTCAGGTAAAAAAATATTGAAAACTGAAACAAACAATTATATAATGTTTTCAGATAGCGGATTCAGGTGAGGGTACTTTCAACTTTTTATTTTTTACTGTCGGAGACAGGTGAATATCATGGATGAGTTCGGCAGCCTTCAGGGGCGCACTTATGAGCTTAGCGGACTGGCAGGCGCTGTTTGCGCGTTACGATCCTTTAAGCCGTCAGAAATATGTGAAAAACAGATTGCCCGCATCACATCTCAGCTCGACAAATTTAATCTCAGGAAAATATATCAGCAGTTTGAGAAGGAATTTGACATCTCAGCTCTTGATCTGGCGTATGCAAAATCTGCGCGGTCTGTTTTAAGTTCCCGGTTATTTCAGGGATATGTCCAGGGGTTCTGTGAGACAGAGCAGTTTGTAAAATCCCTGCCATGCAGGGGACAGCCGCTCATTTCATGGATTTACGCAAATCCTTCCCTTGGACAGGATGCAGTTGATGCGCTTTCACTGGCAGAGCAGGAATTGTCCCTGATTGCGGATCTTTCCAATTTTGACTTGAACACACTGGGGGACACCGGAAAATGTCCTTACTCGGATTTTTTATATATTGTGAGGACTTATGAGAATAACAGGTACCGGTTTCATCTTGTGGGATATGAACTCTCAACCCATAACATGCCGACCATCGCCAAAGGGCTGAATCTCTCCGAGCCGGATGATGTTTATGAGAGTCTCCGCCGCGGAAACTCGGCCATGGCCAATAAGATCAGAACCAGAGATTTTCGGATTGCAAGTGAAACCTTCGGACTTGAAATATCCCCGGATCTGAAAGATTATTTCCGGGGACTGCTGACTCATGACAAGATCGCCAAGAAGCTGTTCCAGGGCGGGGGCTATGTGTTTTCCCTTTATGACACGATCAAAGACCGCATCATAAGGGACAAGCCTTTTGACAGATGGGTGCCAGGACAGGGCAATATTGAATTCCACATAGTTGCCTTTACAGATCGCGGTCGGCATTTTCTGCACGTCAAAGAGGATGAATGGAAACTCCTGCAGGAAATGGGGACGATTTACAAAGGCATTCAAAGCGGCAGGTATCAGACATCTCAGGAGAAGCGCAAACTTCAGGAGAGAGAGGTGCTGAAAACTCAGGAAGCAGTGTTGCGGAACATACGAAAAAATTCCTCACCTGAACTCCGAAAATCTCTTCATTCCCTGTATGACGCGGCCAAAAAGACCTTTTTGGGCAAAAAGCCGCTCCCGGGATATCTGAATCATTCCTTTACCGAGCGCATTGAGGGATACTGTCCCACCGGAACGCCTCCGACATCTGAACAGCTTCGCTCATGGCTCCCCCTTGAGATCGCCGAATCCATTCAGCATGCGGATATGAAGTCCATGCAGGACGCTCATGCGGAACTCGTGAAATACGCCTGGACCCAATATGATGCGGATATCTTCGTGATGTCAGGAACGCCCGGTATTGGAAAGACCACGGCCCTGCGGAATATTCTGGCGAATTATGATAGCGGGTATTCGCTGATATATATCAGTCCGAGGATTCAGGTGAACGCGGATCTGATAGCAAAATTTGACCCCTCAGATGACGGAAACCGCCTTGCAGGAAAAGAGGAACTCGTATGTCTGACGACCAATTCCGTGCTTATCAGCACTGCTCAGGCGCATTATGGCAGGCCCGCGCTGAGTTGTTGCAGCCGCGAACTGCCGGATGATCCCAAATTCCTGTTTTTGCGTCCTGAAGATGCGGAAGCACTTGAAACCCGGACTTTTGCCAATCCTGCAGAGCCTTCCCGGAACAGGACAGGATACAAATCTTTGGAAAAAGGCGGTGCAGGAGAGGGTACCGGATCTTTCGGGCATGGTGTATTCAACACAATGATGCAGGCGGTTCACCGGCTCAATGTCCGGCATAATTACAAACGTATCATCGCGTGTGTTTCCACCCAGTCAAACAGGCAACTGGATCGCGGTAAGACAACATTCAGCGTCCATCTGAAAAAAGTCTTTGGCATACGCGGGGAATGGGATATCGCATCTGTTGAAAAATTTGCCAAGAATGTCAGGGAACTTGTATTTTTCATTGATGAGGTGACAGGAGACCGCGCAGGACGCCAGACCGCACAGGAGATTATCCGCTTCCGGAAAGAGGTGAAAATGCTGTTTGAAGAAGCAGGAAAGTCCTGTCCGATCAGATTCCGCATCATCATTGCCGATGCGTCGCTCGTGAATGCCTCATCGGTGGAAACCTTTCTCAACCGGACAACGTCTCAGCCTGACCAGATATTGTTCAACGGAGATGCGGATTCCAAGGGACTCAGCATTGAGGATGCCAGGATTATGGGGCTGCCTGTCAAGATTATCAATGCAAATGTGTATCCTGCCTCAAATCTGACAGTGAGATGGCGGCCGGTTCTGAGCTTTTCCGGAACCATGTCCGGAGGGCGAACCCATAATCCGGTATCTGAGGCTTACCGAGACTTGGAAAGCGGTATTCTTGAAAAGCTGGCCGTGGAACTGGTTCATCGTGTGCAGCAGCGTCCCAGGGAGCAGACCATTGTCATTATTCAGAATAAACTTTCCGTGAGCAAGCTCCGGGAGCATATTGCCGCTTATGCCAGGGCCAGCAGGCCTGACTGTCCCGATGCTATCTGTCCCGATGTTATCTGTCTTGATGCCTATTCCACGTCTGAAGAGAAACGCCGCATTGTGAGTCCCGCGTCTGATGAGGAAAAAACATGGAAAGACCGGGAAGTGCCTGTTTCGCAGAAAGGCGATCTTTACGACATCATCATTATGACCTCGTCAGGGACCCGGGGGATCAGTTTTCCGAATGCGACGAAGATTATCTGCGTCATCCCCTTTTTTTCCCTGGAGAACAATTTCATGGAATTTCTGCAGGGTGTCTATAGGGGACGCGGGGGCGGGAAAGGGAACCGGCTGGATCGTGAGATTGAGCTTATTATTCCTCAGGTTCTCGTGGAAAGTTCCGAAGCTTCTGAAGCTTCGCAAATCGCCAATCTGTCTGCCACACAGATGATCCTGCGAATGAGCATTTTTACGCGCATATTTGGTGCGTGTGATTTGTTTGGCAAACCTGTGTCCTGTATTCCCATATCAGGGAATCTGGTTGAGGGCGTGGCCCAGACAGTCATGGACAATGCGGACAGTGCGATTCGCTCGCTTGAACATGCCCATAAGCAGGATCCCGGGAACACCGACCTCCGATATGTTCAGGAACATATCCGTGATATTTTTAAACATGAGAACGTCATCCTGCATAACACCTCGAACCATGCGAGCACGCTCATCTCAAAGAAATACAGGAACCGTCTGCTCCGGGATTTTGTCCAAGATGCCAACAGGGGATTTGGTGTGATTGCGGCCGGCGATTATATTCCCGAGGGATGTTACACGGCAGGAGAACTGATGCTGCAATATCTGGGCGATTTCAGCATCAGAGAAAAGAACAGGCATCTCATTGAAACGCATCTCGAAGATACGCATAAGAAAATCGTGGCCTTATGCGCAAAGCTGAGACGCCTCGGTGCGGACACGGTCAGACAGATACGTGATCCTGCCAGCATATTACTCTCTGTGATGAATGTTCTTTCCCATGAATCGGAAAGCGACACTGAAAGTGAGACTAAAGGCTCCTCGTTTAACCGATGGCTTGTTGTTCCGCTCAGTGCAATGCATATTGACGAATTCTGGAAAAATCAGCCAGACCCGCACCGCTTCAAAGCGGAGATGAAGAAGATGCTTGAACATTACTTCAGAGCCTGTCTGTGCAGCCCCAATTATGTTCTGCCAATACAGAGCAACTATGATGAGAGCGTTCCGCCCTGGCTTCTGGTGCGCGGGCCGGAAATCGCACAGCGGATTGATGCCCAGTTTCAGACCCGCTATGTCGTCAGTTCCAAGTCCCTGGCCCTGCTGAATATCATGTTGCTGGGCAAAAACAGTAACCAGGGAGCAATTACCAATGATAAATGAAGAATTGAAAAGCGTCAGCATCAACGCTGAACTATATTATGAGTGGCGTGAATATTGTGATGAAATGGGGATCCGATTCAAGGGTTTTGTCGAAGATTCTCTGGAAAATGCCAAATATCAGGAGGAGCAGGGTTATTTATTTGAAGAAACAAAAAAAATGCTGAAAGAGATTGAGAAAGAGCGGGAAAAAGCATACAGACGAGGTTTTAAGGAGGGCTTCTGCGCCGCGTTTCATATCGCTCAGGGAAAATTGGGGGTAGGCCTGCATGACAATGCCCTTGAGCGGGTGGGGAAAGAGAACCCGTTCAAAACTGTCGGACCGCAGCTTGAGCTGTTTTAAAACGGGCATCTGCATGGATTATGTGTAAGAAAGGATTCATTCATAGAATCAAGCAGTTTTCCATTCGCCCACATTCCGTTTTTCCGAGTCAAAGCTGATTCCCATGAGAATGATTTTTT
>JAOZLU010000463.1 GCA_029934695.1 Desulfobacterales bacterium
TGACCGATCTCACGGATCAGTCAGCGGACAACTCAGAAGTGAATTTCGGATACAGGCTGGTGGCCTCCATAGGAGATTATGTCTGGTACGATTCAGATATGGATGGTGTTCAGGATGCGGGTGAGCCGGGTATTCTCGGAGCCATGATAACCCTATATGATTTGACTGCGGACACAATACTTTCTACCGCTGTCACAGATGATTCCGGTTTCTATGAATTTACCGGTTTGCCTGCCGGCACCTATGCGGTGGAGTTCAGCCTGCCCTCGGGGTACAATTTCACCTCTCCGAATCAGGGGAGTGATGACGGGCTGGACAGCGACGCAGACACGAGCACGGGACAAACTCCGGCCATATCTGTATCCGCAGGCGAACACCATGCTCAGGCAGATGCAGGTATGTTCATACCAAATGCCGCACCTGCAAGCATCGGCGATTTTGTATGGAATGACGAGAATCAGAACGGCATTCAGGATGAGGGTGAGCCTGGGATTCCCGGGGTGACGGTGAATCTGTACGACAGCATGGGAACCGCACTACTCGCATCAGTCCTCACAGATGAAGACGGCCTCTACGAGTTCCCGGGTCTGGTGCCGGGCGGCTATGTGATAGAATTTGATCTGCCTCTGGAGTACAGTTTCATTTCCCGGAACCAGGGAGATGACGACGCACTGGACAGCGATGCGGACATGAATACAGGCCGGACTGAGATCATTCAGGTCACAGCCAGCGAGCGCAATTTCCACGCAGATGCGGGCATGTTCATGCCGGCAAGCATCGGCGATTTTGTATGGCATGACGAAAATCAGAACGGCATCCAGGATGAGGGCGAGCCGGGAATTCCGGGAGTGACAGTGAACCTGTATGACAGCACGGGAACTCAACTGCTGGTCTCAATCCTCACGAATGCGGACGGTCTCTACGAGTTTACAGACCTGATGCCGGGCGACCATATAGTGGAATTTGAGCTGCCATCAGGATACAGTTTCACCTCCATGCACCAGAGAAATGACAACGCAGCAGACAGTGACGCCAATCTCCTGACTGGTCGGACAGAAATCCTCTCTCTTTCAGCAGGCGAAGTCAGAACAGATGTGGACGCGGGGATCATCCCCTCAGATATTGCGCTCGGGAAAATCGGTGACTGGGTGTGGCATGACCTGAATCAGAACGGAATTCAGGACGCGAACGAACCAGGACGACCCGGTGTCACCGTGCGACTGCTTGATCCGCTGACCGATGATGTGATTCAGACGACCATAAGCAATTATGCGGGCTTCTACGAGTTTTCCGGGCTGCCCTCGGGAGAGTATGTCATTCAATTCGAACTGCCCCAAGGATCACGCTTCACCTCCCGAAACCAGGGAGAAGATGACTCTCTGGACAGCGACCCTTCGACAGAGCTTTCAGGGACCGATGCAACAGGCCGAACTGAAATCATCTCCCTTGAAGCAGGCGAAATCCATACTGAGACAGATGCGGGCTTGTTCATATCGGATATACTCTCTGCGAGCCTCGGCGATTTTGTATGGGATGACGAAAATCAGAACGGCATCCAGGACGAGGGCGAGCTGGGAATCCCCAGAGTGACAGTGAATCTGTATGACAGCACAGGGACCGAACTGATCGCGTCAGCCCTCACAAACAGGGACGGTCTTTACGAGTTTACAGACCTGAACCCGGGCAGCTACATAGTTGAATTCGGCCTGCCCACAGGCTACAGTTTCACCTCCCCTTCGGCAAGCTCAGACACCGATACAACAGGTCGGACAGAGATCATCCCGGTCGCGGCAGGCGAGCGCAATCTCCAGGCAGATGCGGGCATGTTCCTGTCGGGTACGCCATCTGCGAGCATCGGCGACTTCGTATGGCATGATGCGAATCAGAATGGCGTTCAGGACGAGAGCGAGCCGGGTATCCCGGGAGTGACAGTGAATCTGTACGACAGCACAGGAACAGAACTGCTCGCGTCAACTGTTACAAACGCGGACGGCCTTTATGTGTTTTCGGATTTGGCGTCAGGCGACTATGTGGTGGAATTCGGACTGGTGCCGGGTTACAGATACACCTCCCAAAACCAGGGAGATGACCCTTCTGCAAACTCAGACACCGATACAACAACAGGCAGAACTGAAATCATCACCCTTGAACAAGCAGGCGAAAATCATGTTCAGGCAGACGCGGGCATGTTCACACCTTCTGAGCTTGTCAGTTTTGTGTGGCATGACACGGATGAGGATGGGATTCAGGATGAGGAAGAGCCGGGGATTCCCGGAGTGACGGTGAATCTGTATGACAGCACAGGAACCCAACTGCTGGCCTCGACAACGACAGACAGCAAAGGCTATTATGTTTTTACGGATTTGCTCCCGGGAGATTATGTGGTGGAATTTGAACCGCCTCCTGATTATATCCTCACTCTCCGAAACCAGGGCCAGGACAGCGGCATTGACAGCGACGCTGATACGGTAACAGGGCGGACAGTTCTGAATATCGTTGCCGGCCAGCCAGCCGAAGATGCGGACGCAGGCCTGTATATTCAGAATGAGACGCTCATAACCATCGGTGATCTCGTATGGCTGGATGTCAACGGCGATGGTTCGGCAGACCCGGGCGAAGGGCTGCCCGGGGTGACAGTGAAGCTGTATGACGGCAAAGGAGAACTGCTTGCTGAAACAATGACAGACACAAACGGCATTTACAGATTTTTGGGCCTGATCCCGGGGGATTACCGGGTCGAAGCAGATACAGAGGCAGTGCCTTCCGATGCAGAGCCATTTTCGGAATCTGACGGCGTACCGGACTCGGTTATCAATCTTGCCGGCCTGGCAGCCAACACCTTTGACGCGGATTTCGGCTATCGGATTGAAGTTCCCATTTTCCCTGACATCACCAACACAACAATGGTACTGGCTGACGTGAACGGCGGAGAAATTGAACCCGGAGATGTGATATGGTATGCGGTAACCATCTATAATGCAGGCAAGGCATCGGCTGACAACGTGGTTTATACCGGTACGCCGAATACCCATACAAGTCTTGTCAGGGAATCGGTAAGCGTCAGTCAGGGAACAGTGGTCAGCGGGAACAGGGAAGGCGATGAGGATATTGTGACAGAGATTGGCTCCATTCCTCCGGGAGAAAGTGTTGTGATCACTTATTTTGTCCAGCTTGGTCCGGATGCCCCTCCGGGCACCTCAATTGAGGGCCAGGGTGTGGTAGCCGGTTCCAACTTTCCTGAAGAGCCAACCGACTTTCCCGATACCTTTGCAATCAACGATCCGACAGCAACTGCTCCCATCGGCAGCATCACCTCACCATCACCGCAGAGTGCGACGATTGTCAGCTGGGAAGTCATCAACGGAGACAGCGATATCAGAATTGTTATTGAGGCCACTCCCGGAGAAAATGACTCAGTTGAACTTCTGGTGGCTGGCGACTCGCTCTTCCTTGAGGCTTATACCACGGTTCTGGATTATAACAGCGGGTCTGTCAACCCGGGAGATATTCTGGAATATTCTGTCACAATTATAAATACCGGCGAAGAAAATATCACAGGCATTGTGTTTCACGACAGCATTGCCGGATCTGCCATGCTGATCCCCAACACCGTCAGCAGCAGCCAGGGAAGCGTCACACAGGATGCCGGTGGGATAGCAGTTCTGGTGGGCGATCTCGGTCCGGGAGAAAGTGCTGAAATCACTTTTCAGGCAATGGTGGCGGGAAATGCCCCGAACGGTTCCCTTATGCAAGTCCATGGACGGGTAAGTTCAAACGAGTTCCCCGATGAACTTACCGATGATCCGTTCACGCCGACAACTGACGATCCCACGGTGACTGTGGTGGTGTGGGAGCCGAGTGCTTTTGACCCGCCAACAGCTTACAAGACAGCTACTGACGATGGATTTGTGATATACTGGGAAATGGTCTGGATGAATGACAGCAATGAAAATGCAATTCTCGTGCATATCGAAGATGATCTTCCTGAAGATATCATTTATGTGCAGGGAAGCGTTGAGGCTGACTACGGAGAGGTCTGGTATGATGAGGCTGAAAACAGGATTATATGGGAAGGAGAACTTCCCGGGAACGGGGGCGAGGTGAAAATATGGTATCATACCTCGGTACCGGAACATGTCAGCCAGGTGAAAAATCAGGCTTCGGCAGTGTGGGATCACAATGGCAACGGAAAGTGGAGAGATGAGGCATTCGCAGAACTGCCGCGGATATATACAGATGATCCGCTGACGATACGTTCGGGGGACCCCAGCTCCTGGAGTGGCGGTTCCTGTGAACTCAGTCTGGGAAATATGATCTGGTACGATGCGAACGCGGATGGTGTGTATTCTCCTGGAACTGAATCCGGCATTAACGGCATCAGGATCAATCTCTACAGGATTGACAGCGAAAGCAGGGACGGACAGGGGGCGAGGTTCCACAGACCCGAATCATACAAATTTGTGGATACAATGCTCAGTTTCACACACAATGACGAGCCAGGCTGGTACCTGTTTGAAAAGCTGTGTTCGGGCGACTATTTTGTTCAGATTAGTCCCATAAACTTCAATGCCGGAGGGCTGCTCAGCGGATATGTGAACACCATTGGCAACTCAGATCCGGATGATGATATTAATAATGATGACAATGGCGAGTTCATATCTGCAAACGGCGTGATCAGTAAAACCATCACCCTGATCCCGGGCACCGAACCTGTTGACGACGGCGATGCTGATTCCAACACCAATCTGACTCTGGATTTTGGTTTTTATCAGAACGACGCTGCCGAGGGCCCTGTTTCCGGCCTCTGTGATCTCAGCCTGGGCAACATCGTGTGGCACGATGCAGACCACGACGGCGTGTATCAGCCGGACAGGGAAACTGGCACTGACGGTGTCAGGCTGAATCTTTACGAGGATACGAATCACAGCGGCGACTACACGCCCGGGGAAGATCAGTTCCTGAAAACAACGACCACCTTTACTTATGAAGACGAACCAGGCCGCTACATTTTTGAAGAGCTGTGCGACGGTGATTATATTGTCCAGGCAGATCCGGCAAACTTTGATGACGGAGGTGTGCTGGACGGCTACTTCAGCACTCTGGGAAGTTCTGACCCGGATGATGATGTCAACAATGACGACAACGGGGTCCACCGATTCGGACAGGGAGTGGTGACCCGGGCCATTACTCTGACATCTGGCGGAGAACCGGTCAATGACGGAGATGACGATCCCAATACCAATCTGACTCTGGAGCTGGGTTTTCATCAGGGCGACGCTGTTTCCTCACCCGGAACATGCGATGTCAGCCTGGGCAATGTTGTCTGGTATGATGACAACGGGGACGGCATTTATTCGTCTGACACGGAAACCGGCGCTGACGGCATCCTGCTCAGTCTCTGGCATGACAGCGACGGGAGCGGCGATTATACCCCGGGTACAGATGAGTTTGTGGCGGACACAATCACTACTGATGCTGGCAACGGTCCGGGATGGTATATCTTTGAAAACCTGTGCAACGGTGATTATATTGTTCAGGCGGTTCCGGCAAACTTTGATGACGGAGGTGTGCTGGACGGCTACTTCAGCACTCTGGGAAGTTCTGACCCGGATGATGATGTCAACAATGACGACAACGGGGTCCACCGATTCGGACAGGGAG
>JAOZLU010000049.1:0-9188 GCA_029934695.1 Desulfobacterales bacterium
AGGGTCGATATATTTGTAGAATGCATGGAAACCGTTAGACAGAGACCCGTAGGGTCGCCATGTTGTAAACTTCCAACTCACTTTTTACCTCAATGTCAGAGCAAGTCAATGTCTGAAGGCAACCCTGGGCCAGTTCACAGCCGAATTCCTCCGGTGTGGATGTCAGAGGTGTCAGTCTTCTTTCTGCCTCCTTATCTTTTTCAGATAAGCTTCAATTTCTTCGGGCCTGAGTCCCGCCAGGCGTTCTTCGGGCCTGAGTCCCTCCAGGCGTTCTTCGGGCCTGAGTCCCTCCAGGCGTTCTTCGGGTCTGTATCTTGAAAGCACCTCCTCAGGCGTGAGTTCCGAACAGACCCTGTCCAGCCATCTCCTCCTCATTACCTGTGTCTCCTCGGGTGTCATATTCAGCCAGTCCATGATACCTCCTTTCCGGGCAAACAGTTTGTCGAAAAAATCATTTAAAAAATTTACCATATCCCGGGGCAGATCCCGCATCCGGGTTCTGAGTGTCTCGGCCGCGGCCAGGGATTCCCTTTTCTTGCTGGCGAACAGCTTGAACGGAATGTTGTGCGGCTCGTCCGAGAGGTCGTTGAGCGAGATCATCGGGAACAGGTCGCACACCGGATACCGGCTCCGGAACACGCCCGCCTTCTCCGTCAGTTCATAGCCGAACTTCTCCAGCGTGGACTTTCGGGGTGTTTTTGAACTTATCAGAAACACCCGGATTTCATGATCTTTCAGTCTGTTATGTGTTTTGTAAAATTTGTAATATCCCCCTGTCTGGCACATTGCGTCCCGGTTCAGGGACTCGGAGTATTTCAGTTCCAGGATGACATGGGCCGCGTCCGTGTCCCTGACACCGTCAGGCAGACGCTCCCTCTGGGCCTCTGTCCAGACAGGTTCGTTCCTGATGATCACCACGTCGGCCTCGGGCGGATATTTCATCACCGGATAATCGGTTTCGACCCGGAGCCCCAGGGGAATGAGAGAAACCCTGAACAGATCCCCGAACCATCTGTGCCACGGTGTCTTTTCCTTTTCTGTCTCTGTATTTTTTTCAGTTTCAGTCATTTTTCATATCTGTTCCTCAACCTTAAACCTTCTTTATTCACGCCCTGCATGGAAATGGAGACAGGAGGCTTTGTCAGTTGCCTATTTTTTTCACTTTTTCAGCGCAGGGGCCTTTTGGTCCGACTCCCATCTTAAATGCAACAGAATCTCCTTCATTCAGACTTTTGAAACCTGTACCCACTATACTGCTATGATGGACGAAAACATCCTTTCCACCGTCATTTATTTTAATGAAGCCGAAGCCTTTCTTATCGTCAAACCATTTTACTGTCCCTTCAAATACAGTTTCGCTCTGCGCTGAAGCCTGAAAAGGAGGTATCAGATACCAGTGCTTCCAAGGTGTCTGAAGTATATTCCGCCGTTTTTCAGAAGACAGATAAGATGGGTTCCTCTTTCCTGTACTCGGTTCTTCCTGTTTGATGAAATCCGTATAACCGGGTGTTCCGTCATCCTCCTTTTCCAACATGGGATAGCGGACATTTGCAGAAACATTTTCAGGCAGAAACCAGAGCAGTTCCCGCAACTGCCGGATGTGGTCGAAATTCATCGGATCATTCTCGCCCGGTTTATCAATTTCCAGAAACTCAAACCCTTTCCTGACAAATGCCGCCTTATCTTTGAGTTCTGCATTCTGTCCGGCGGATTCGCAGCGCAGCTCAATAGCCTCAGCCTTTATTCGGGCACTTCCCATACCAAGGGCCTTTCCCATGCCGAGCTTATGTGCCATATTATCCTCAAGTTCCAGGGAATAGAGCAGCAGCCCCAGCTCCCACTCCCGGAGGTTGTTGAATCTGACTTCAAAGGTGAACTCGTTGCCCTTTCCTAATGGCTCAACCGTGCGATTATTCTCATTCGGTTTTATGACATCATCGGGCTGCTTCTCTTTCGCAGGGTCAAACTGTCTGTTTCTGATTTTATCAACGGACCAGGGATGATGCACATAAAACTTGCGGCCCGGAATCTCTGACTTTTTATTCGGCATGGACCAGGTGGGCCGGGGGCGTTCAAGCAACGGAAGCGTGAGATGGCTGCCCTTTTGAGAATTATCTTCAGGCATATACCATTTTGGCGTATTGCTTTCGTGCCACCCAAGCCCAAAACTGACACGGCCTTTGTAATCGGTCGTTCCAAACAGATGGCAGGCAGGACAGAGGCCCTCGGGATGCGGGCTGAAATAGTCTTCGAGTTCTTTGCAGCGGTCGGGGCACTCGTCGCAGCCCTCCACGCAGACATGATTGCACGGTCGAAGCGACTCATTTTTAAAGCGTTTGCCCATGGGGCGATCATCAACCGTGCGTGAGACACGGACATAAGCGATATCCGTCACTTTTCTTTTTTCGTCATGTCTGAAATAGACAAGATCCCCGTGTGAAAGTTCATCATGCAATCTGCGGCTTTGGAACATGGACGAAAGATGGTCAGTGTTCTGCACATTGTCTCGGGAAATGCTGTTGAACTGCTTCCTAACCTTGCCCGGCACCGGATACGAGTCTTCTGATGATGCCTCGGCGAACACATGTTCAGATCGCTTGAGCATAACATATTCAGTTCCATCTTTGACGCATTTGAGAACCGGACGCGGATACTCTTTTTTCTGACTTGGCCGCCACTTAATCTGATTGTGAGGGAGAATACTGCTCATATTCCAATACACATCAGGATCGGATTCATCTATATGAAAATCACATTCCTCACCCTCAACGCCAGCTTTGACATTCACCATACCGGGGCCAGTGAATTTGAAGTATCCTTTCTCCGCCTTTTTATTTGAGCCTTTGGTCAGCAACGCAATCTTATCATTGTCATGCGCCTCATTGGGCTTATGTTTGCCAGCCGTAAAATACACCTTCTTTTTTCCCATGAAGATATCTTTGATCTCCTGCTCTTTGTATTTTTTCAGAAAATCACGGTTGTGCTTTGCAAATCCGGCCATTTTTATATTGAATTCGACAGCGTTTTTGACTTTCTGCGTATTCTTGTTTTTACCCTTATTCTCCTCTTCATTCCTATCTTCATCATAGTTTGGACGCAGAGATTCTGCCTCGCCTTCAAAATCAAAATCATAAAGCGGCAGTCGAAAGAAATCTTTCATTTTGAGAATAAAAAATTTATTCCCGTCTCTTTTCACCTTGCCGGGATAATATTTTGTGAGTTCAGTGGGATCAGGCTTCTCGCTTCGGGAGAGATAGCGTTCCTGATCAAACACCCTGAAACACGAATTCGTCAATGCCTCAAACACAGAAGATATCATCCCGCGTATGGATGATCCCGGAATGGCCACATTCCCGTTTATCCTGAAGAAGCCGTAATTTTTATGTTTCTTATGGCTCGCCTGCATCTCAAAATAATCTTCCCCCAGGTCTGTGTCCGGGATGAAGACAGGCCCTTCCGTGCTGAGTCGGCAGGTGATTTTCCCGGTGAAAAGAGATTTTCCGTCAGGTCCCTTTTTTTTCGCATGGGAGACGAGTTCCCGCTCCCGGTAAACATTTTTATCTGAGGGCTTCAGAAAAAAATGCGGGTGATAAATTTTGTCAGCATCTAAAGATATTTTGATCTCCGGACCTTGGGCAGACCGATCACCGCACGGAACATCTGTTCGATTTTCCTCCGGCTTTGGCAGGTTCAGCCAATCTGATGATTCTCCTGTCAGTTCAAATCCGCCGATCTGACCATACCCGATAGCCCCCAGTCCGCCAAGAGAAACCAGCCCGTCCCTGAAATCGGCTAAGGCATTTTCAAACACTGATTTGCTCTCATCGTCAATGTCGTCTTTCACCCAGAACTTGCCTTCCAGAATCAGAGGCTGGGCCGGACACCCGGGCAGAGGATAGTCATCAAACTTCATCTGATCCACGCCGCCGCCTGTGAAGCGGTCAATGGCCACATGATCCATCTTCTTGTCACTCACAGAATTCTGAACCTCCGCATCCTCGAAACGGAGGCTTCCCTGCTGGTGGATGCTGCCGAACAGACGGCACAGGATACAGTCACAATCCTCATGATCCGTGTCATAGAGTTCCTCATTTCTGACCACAATGGACCGGAGGATACCCCGAATGCTCTCACCTTTGATCATATACACAGTTGCAGGGGCCGGCCGATTTTTGGCATTGGGATCAGGGCAGAACACCGTTTTCCGTACCATGATCGCATCTGTATTCCGAGGATCCAGCATGGCCCCGATGGGGTCTCTGGAGATCAGTGGGGAGGTGACGTTGAACCTGTAGTCTGTGGAATACCAGGGGAGTTTTTTGGGAGAAATGTCCAACTCACGGTGAATCTGGAACCACGTCTTGGTTTTAAAGGATTTTGTCTTAACATCCTGAACAGGCATCTGGCCTTTGAATCCCCGATTCAGGAGATACGCTTCATGTTTTTCTTTTTTGGAGAAGTTCCATAAAAACACTTTCGGTTCTGTGAGTTCAAATCTGCCAAACCCTGTGCCGGTATCTCCGCCAAACAGGGATTGGCCGTTCTGCCAGTTGTTCAGCACTTCCCACAAATAAGAATCCAAGTCGCTATTTTCTGTTTCACAATAGAGCCGGAAAGGAAAAGTCATGCCCTGATATCCCGTCTCCATGTCAAAGAGCGCACCTTCCTCCACCGTGCCGGTGTGGCAGTTCAGCCTGATCCGGTGTCGAACCTCAGGGGGTATCTTGCAGTCTGAAAGGCCGTCTTCAATAACGATATGGCGCATGACCCGGCAGACCCCGCATTCGCACATCTGGCCTCCTATGGGCATATTGCACCCGTCGTTGCCCATCACCAGCCTCAGGTCTCGCCTCAGCGCACCGCGAATCACGGACCTGGGCAGGCGAAAATAGCCGTCTCTGTTCAGAAGGATCGTCGCACTGGTCTGGCCTTCCTGAACCTCGGTCCCGAAAAAGAAAGGCGTTTCCGCTCTCAGCTCTCCGGCAATGAGCCATTTGAATTTGTATGTCAGAGAGCTGGGAAGGGGCTCGTCTTCTTTATTTTCTCTCATAGGAAGCCCGTAAATTTCGGTTTCACCGAGGAGCCTGGGCAGTGCCTCGGTGCGTTTACGCTCCTTGGCCTTTTTGGAAAGATCATAGAGGCTGTTCCCCAGGGCTTCGCAGAACTTACGCCACATATCTTCCTGACCGTTTATCTCATCCTTGAGAACTTTTCTCAATGTCGGAGTATCGTCATCTTCTGAGGCCGGCATTCGGGGAGAAGGTAAAATATCCTTTTTAAGCGGCTTATCCCATACAGAGTTATCTTTATCTGTCTTTCCTTTTGGCAATGCGTCAAGTGTCGTTTCATCAGGTTTGCTGCGTCTGAGATCACGGATCGCATCGGCCATTCGTCTGAGCTGCTGGGCCTTCTGCTCCTGACTGAATACATCCTCGATGCTCTCTGCAATCTTTGATATCCTGACCCGGTCAACAAGGTTATGTCCGACAGGTTGATCCGTTGATATTTCATCATCTCCGCATCCGGCCGGCGCATTGTTCAATTCATCATCTTGCAGGGGAAAAGAGGTTGAGACTTCCGGCTCCCTGACATCAATTGCCATAAACTGCTTGATCAGCGCGTCGTGATCTTCACTGATAATATCTGCCCGGCAGATTGAACCCGCGAGAATATTGATCTGGGCCAGGCCCGCGGCCATCAATAATTTCACCTTACCAGCATTGTCCGTATCCAGATTAATCGTAATGATGCCGTTAAACTGGGAACATACCAAAGGATCAATCTCCCATATCCTCATATAATCCTTTGCCTTGCCGCTGGATGGATCAACTCTGTTTACGATACGTTCAATCGCTGTTTCTTTCCAGTTAAAGCTTCTCTCCGTGGCTTCCCTGAGATTGCAAAAATGAACAGACCAATCTTTTTTCTGCTTTTTGGCATCCCTTCTGACCGTATCCGACCTGCCCATAAGGAGGCATAACGGACAGGTTCCGCAGGGATCGCAATCTGCCCGGGGACGGCGCCTGAGAAATAGCGGTTTGGCGTTACCATTCTCAGTCTTATCTTTTCCTCGGCAACACTTAAACGGATCATGAAAAGCAATGAGTTTCTCAATCTCGGCAAATAGCGCGGATCGCAACAGTGTGCCGGTGATATAAGGTCGGCCGGACTTTCCCTCGCTGGCCGTACAATGCCACTTGGCAAAGGTTCCGCCACGCAGATATTTACGGTCTGTTTTACGATGATCCCTGTGATTCCAGGGAACCACACGAAACGGATGGAAAAAGGTGACTTGGATGGTGATTTGGGTCATTTCAGAAATCTCCTTTCGAGTATCTTCCCTTCAAATACGGAAAAGTCAAAAGATTCTCTCATGGTCAGGGATTCATAAGCATGTCTGGCAAAGGGGACATTATCGGCGATGACGCGCCTTGTCTTCTGTATTCTCATCCTGAGAGAGATGGGTGCGGCATTCAACATCACGAGGTCAATCTCATCGGTTTTTCAGGATATCCATGAGATCGCCGAGAATCTCCAGTCTTTTCTCTGTGATGTCTTTCTCCTCAGAGAGACAGACCGCGATGTCCACATCGCTCAGAGGGCGGGGCTTTCCTCTGGCAAGCCCTCCGAAAAGATAGGCGAAAGACACATCCTTCCTTGATTTGAGATATTCTCCTGCTCTCGGAAGCAGGGTTTCAATATGTTCCGGCAGTCTTGCATCTCGGATCATGGCGATATCTCCTCTTCCATCGCCCGGGCCGAACCGGGGAAGCCCATCACCCGGAAGACCGACAGTCTGTATAATGCTTCGTTGGCCGCCCACTGGTTCTGTTTTTCCTGAAGGATCTGTCCCAGAGACTTTTCCGGGTTATCTTTTGCATGGACAATGATCTCACATGAGATATCCGTCGTACATGTGAAGAGTGAGGCAATGACTTGGCTGGCCCCTTTGCACAGAAAAGCAGTGGCCAGTGAGAGATGTTCATCTATCAGACCAAAATGACGACTGACAAGGTCTGTTTCGCAGGCAGTGAGGATGACCTTCGTGCCTTGTAAAACCGGCAGGTCTTGCAGATCCTGAACAATATCCTGATGAGTCAGGGGTCTCCCCTCCATTATGAATTTTGAGCAATAGGGATTCACAAAGTCTCCCTGCCCGTGACAATAAAGAACAAGGAGATGAGGCGGTTTCCTGAATCTCTCCAGTGTATCAAAAAGACAGTTGAAGAAGTCATCCGCGGTGTTCTCAATGTTCTCTGCGTTCTTCTCATTACACCAATCTTCTCGATCCATGATATTCTGGATGTCCTTTCCTCTCATCTTTGCCAGCAGCAGAAGATCATGTTCACCTGTATGAATATTCTCCTTTTCCACCGGAGCCAATGACCAGGAAGGCAAAAACAGGCATTGTTTTTCCTGAAACAGATATGTGTATGTTTCATCCGGTTTCTTTATCTTTGACGCATGGAGCGGCACGAGGTGAAGAAAACCATAAGGGATGAACAGGATATTCTCCGATTTGATCTGATTCAGTATCGGCTCAAGCATGATGCCGGATTTCTCACAAAGGATTTCCAATGACGTTTCGGATTTTTTTATCAGTTTAAGATCACGACGCTCCGTGTTCCATTTCTGAAAAGCATCCCACACATCCGGGAGATCAATGCGAATCGAATGGCATTCTCTGTTTTCAACAATTAATGCGTGACTCTCATTTTTATCAATGATGTTAAAGTGAACCGCTGCCCATCCTTCCGGCACCGCCCGAATATTTCGGGTTCTCATTTTTTCAATGGGGACAGAATTTAGTTCTTTCAAGCCCGCGTTAAAATTTCCCGTCGCAAACAGGGTTTCCGCTTCAAGGTATGTCTGAAACGCGGCAGCATTCGCAAACGATTTTTCCGCGGCCTGCATCTTGATGGTGGGCCGGCTTTTCTCAGAATCGGTGATCCTGACCAGCAAAAAAGGTCTTTTCCTTTTCAGCGCGGCCTGAAAAGCCAAGTCGTAAAGTTCCCTGGCTCTGGACCAGTACCATCGCAACTGCACACTCAGTTTGATGCGAGCTTCGGCATTCTGACATATTGCCCATGCCAGGATCGCTGCCATTTCCCATTTTCCATTGAAGCTGTCATCTTCCGAGACGTTTTTGATCAGGGCGACAGTATCTTCCCAAAGATGATGGGAAAGCGGAAGCCATTTCAGTTTTTTTACAGCATTTATGAGTCTCCTGTCCAAATCTGATGCGTGGGTGCGAAATGCGGCCCGGGCCTGATACAATGGGATGCCGGATTTGTCTTTCCATTCCCAATTCTTCGTAAGATTACGGACGCTCGCGTCATTCAACATCTCAAGATCGTATTCTTCGGAAACCAGGGCCTTGTCCCCCACAATGTCGTTCACTGCCCAGTGCAGGGGATTGGAAAGATCAAGTTTATTGCTATCAAGAAAAGCATTGAGTTGTTTTTGAAACCACCTCTTCCCAAGATTGGGATCCCACCGGTGCTTTTGGAGAGCAACTTCCATCTTCAGATCATCTGTTTCAGGTGATCCTCTTTTGGCCCATTCCCACGCATTGTCCAAGGCTTCCAGTTTTTTCTCAGGAATACTTGAGCCTTTGGGAAGCGCAAGCTTGGATCTGAGGAGATAACATTTTGCGATAAAATTACAGGCCTGTTTTTCAGTTTTAACATGGATATGAAGCCATTTGAACTGGCCATTATCACGTTTTTCAAACTGTTCCCATACCAGCGTGATGGCTGATTCCACCAAGCGATGCCTGTCCGTATATTTTCTGACCTTTCCGGTCCGGGCATGACCCAATAATTTCTCAGCACGCTTACAGTTAAGTTCCGCAATGGCTTTATCAATCTTATCGCTATTCTTTTTCAGATTCTCGCAATGGTTCTGTGAGGGCCGGAATGTAAACACCGGCACAGGGGAGTTCTCAGATTCTCTTGACAGGACTTTGAGAATCACGCCAAAACGGATCCAGTCATCGGCTTTCTCCAAGCTGGTAAGGGTTTCAGCGTTGAACTCCTTGCGCTCTCTGAGAAATTGGGTCCGTTCTTCAATATCACATTTTTTATCGACCTCCATGATAATATCTTCAAATTTGTCGAAAAGGTCCGGCCATCTGTTTGTTTGTTCTTCATTCATTACACATCCTCCGGGAGATACTTATGCCTGAC